>NZ_JBFULC010000007.1:0-95341 GCF_056400525.1 Stenotrophomonas sp. P5_A9 | reverse complement strand
CCCCGACCCGGGTCGACGCGCCCGCACCGGTGGCCGGCCCGGTACGCGAGCGCGCGCCAGCCGGACGCCGTCCGGCAGTGCGCATGCCCGACCGGCTGCAGATCGCGCTGCTGAGGGCATCCGGCTGCAATCCGTCCGAACCGGAAACGCAGGCGTTGATGGCCGGCTGGAACCTGGAGGAACTGCGCGGCAATGCCGCTGCCAAGCGCGCGCTGTGGCCGCACTTGCGGGCCCTGCGCAAGCGGGGCCGTGCGTGAGCGCGGTCAGCTCACCCCGTCCGCTGTCCCTGCGCGCGCTGCGCGAGGCGGACATCGATGCGGTGATGCCGATCGAGCTGCGCGGCTATCCCTTCCCGTGGACCCGCGGCATCTTCGTGGACTGCCTGCGCGCCGGCTACCCGGCGCTGGCACTGGAAGACGACGGCGTGCTGGTCGGCTATGGCGTACTGAGCATCGCCGCCGACGAGGCGCACGTGCTCAACGTCTGCGTCGACACGCAGAATCAGTCGCGCGGCCTGGGGCGCTATCTGTTCCGCGCGCTGGTCAAGCTGGCCCGCGACCAGGGCGCGCAGCGCGTGTTCCTCGAAGTGCGACCCTCCAATACGCCGGCGGTGGCGCTGTACCACAGCGAAGGCTTCAACGAAATCGGCCGCCGCCCGCGCTATTACCCGGCCCGCGAAGGACGCGAGGACGCGCTGGTGATGGCGATGGAACTGGTGGACGACGATATCCAGACGATGCCGCCGCTGTAACGGTACGGACATCGGAGGCCGACACGAACCCGGTAGAGCCGAGCCATGCTCGGCTGCTCCACCATGACCCACTCGACCGGTTTGCCGCAGCTGCGCTGCGACAGCCGAGCATGGCTCGGCTCTACCATCATTGCCTTCCCTGGCTACCTCTGCGTCTGGCGCTGGGCCGTGGGTGCATCGTGTGCGTCAAGCGAGCCGCAACACCGCCGCACCCAGCACGATCAAGCCCGCCGCGATCCAGCGCTGCCGGGTGACCCGCTCATGCAGGATGAACGCCGAGATCAGGATGCCGAACAGGATCGAGGTTTCGCGCAGGGCGGAAATCATCGCCACCGGGGCGACCGTCATCGCCCATAGCGCCAGCGCGTAGGAGGTGAGGGTGCCGACGCCGCCGACCACCCCGTACTGCCAGTTGGCACGCGCATACGTGCGCAGCGCCGCGGCACGCGTGCACAGCGCCCAGACCGGCAACGGCAAGCCCGACAACAGGAACAGCCACAGCGTGTAGCTCAGCGCCGCACCGGAGTGACGCGTGCCCCAGGCATCCACCAGGGTGTAGGTGGCAATGACGCCGGCGTTGAGCAGTGGCAGCCACAGGTGCTGGCGTGAGATGCCACGCGTCATGCACAGGATGCCGGCGCAGATAAGCGCGATGCCGGCCCAGGCGATCCATGCCAGACGCTCGTCGATAAACAACGTGCCCACCAGCGCGACCAGGATCGGCGCGCAGCCTCGCATCAGCGGGTAGGACGCGCTCATGTCGGTCAGCTGGTAGGTGCGGGCGACCAGTACGTAGTAGATGACCTGCAACCCGGTGGACGCGGCCAGCCACGGCCAACTCTGCGCTGCGGGGGCGGGCAGGAACGGCAGGCCGATCGCAGCGAGGATCGCCGCCGAGCCGGTGACCAGGATCGTGGTCAGCAGCGTGTCGGCGCCGCGTTTGACGATGGCGTTCCAGCTGGCATGCAGCAGCGCGGCGAACAGCACGATGCAGAAAATGGAGAGCGACATCGTGTCGGCAGGCAGTCATTGCGTGGACGAACCCGCATGATGCCGCAGATGCGCGGTGGCGCCCAACATCGCCGCGGTAGAGCCACCCCACGGGTGGCTGCACGTAATCCGGGCAGAGCCACCCCACGGGTGGCTACACGTAACCCTGGTAGAGCCACCCCACGGGTGGCTGCACGTAACCCTGGTAGAGCCACCCCATGGGTGGCTGCACGCAACCCTGGTAGAGCCACCCCACGGGTGGCTGCACGTAACCCGCCACGGAGAGCAGCCACCCATGGGGTGGCTCTACCTCCAACCCACGCCGTGTTCCGGTATCCGGGTGGCTTCCCGGCGATTACAGCTTCGCGCGCTGTCCGCGCAGGCCGTCCAGCTGGGCGGTCCATTCGACCAGGCGCACGCGCTCCTGTTCGACCACCGCCGCCGGCACCTTGTCGGTGAACTTGGCCAGCTTGGTCTCGCTCTTTTCCTTCTCCGACTCCACCCGGGCGATTTCCTTGTCCAGGCGCGCGCGTTCGGCGCCCAGGTCGACCAAGCCCTCCAGTGGCACCAGCAAGGTCAGATCGCCCACGATCGCGGCTGCGGCCGGCGGGGTGTCACTGCCGTTGGCCAGCCACTCGATGCGCTCCAGCTTGAGCAGGAAGGACAGCGAGGAGGTGAAGCGGGTCATGCGCGCGCGGTCGTCGTCGTTGCCCCCCTGCAGCAGCAGGCTGACCTGCTTGGACGGCGGCACGTTCAATTCGCTGCGCACGCGGCGCAGCGCGTTGACCATCGACTTCACCCATTCCACGTCGGCCTCGGCGCGGGCGAAATCCCCGGCGAACTCCTCGGCGGTCGGGTACGGACGCAGCGAGAGGGTGTCCTCGGTGATGCCCAGGCGCGGGGCGACCTGGCGCCACAGCTGCTCGGTGACGAACGGGGTCAGCGGGTGCAGCAGGCGCAGCAGCGCTTCGAGCACGTACAGCAGGGTGTGGCGGGTGCTGTTGGCATCGTCGGCATCGGCACCGTTGAGCGCCGGCTTGGTCAGTTCCAGGAACCAGTCGCAGAACTCGTTCCAGGCAAACTCGTACAGGCACTGCGCGAGCAGGTCGAAGCGGTAGTTGGCGTAGTGCGTCTGCGCCTCGGTCGACACCGCCGCCAGCCGCGACAGAATCCAGCGCTCGGCATCGGTGCGCGGCTGCGGCACGCCGGTGAAGCTGCTGCCCTCGGTGTTCATCAGGGTGAAGCGGCTGGCGTTCCACAGCTTGTTGCAGAAGTTCTTGTAGCCCTCGGCGCGGCTCATGTCGAACTTGATGTCGCGGCCGTGGGTGGCCAGCGCGGCGATGGTGAAGCGCAGCGCATCGGCACCGTGGGCGATGATGCCCTCGGGGAATTCGCGGCGGGTGGCCTTCTCGATCTTCGGCGCGTCCTTGGGCTTCATCAGCCCGGTGGTGCGCTTGGCGATCAGGTCCTCGAGCGAGATGCCGTCGATGATGTCCAACGGATCGAGCACGTTGCCCTTGGACTTGGACATCTTCTGACCCTGCGCATCGCGGATCAGGCCGGTCATGTAGATGTCCTTGAACGGAATCTTCCCGGTGAAGCTGTCGGTGGCCATGATCATGCGGGCCACCCAGAAGAAGATGATGTCAAAGCCGGTGACCAGCACCGCCGAGGGCAGGTAGCGCTCGAAACCGCGCGCGTCCATCGCCTGCTCGTTCGGCCAGCCCAGGGTGGAGAACGGCCACAGCTGCGAGGAGAACCAGGTCTCCAGCACGTCGCTGTCCTGGTGCAGGGCGACATCGGCGGCAAGGTTGTTCTTCGCGCGTGCCTCGGCTTCGTCGCGACCGACGTAGCAGTTGCCCGCCTCGTCGAACCACGCCGGGATGCGATGGCCCCACCACAGCTGGCGGCTGATGCACCAGTCCTGGATGTTCTCCATCCAGTGGCGGTAGGTGTTGATCCAGTTGGCCGGCACGAACTGGATCGACCCGTTCTCCACCAGCTCCAGGCCGCGCTTGGCCAGCACGTCCATCTTCACGAACCACTGGTCGGTCAGGTACGGCTCGATCACCTGCTGGGTACGATCGCCCCGCGGCACCTGCAGCTTGTGCGCCTTGGTTTCGACCAGGATGCCGAAGTCTTCGAGCTCGGCCAGGATCACCTTGCGCGCTTCGTAACGGTCCAGCCCGCGATATTTTTCCGGGGCGTTGTCGTTGATCGCCGCCGTCGGGGTGAACAGGTTGATCATCGGCAGGTTGTGGCGCACGCCGACCTGGTAATCGTTGAAGTCGTGCGCCGGGGTGACCTTGACCACGCCGGTGCCGAACGCACGGTCGACATAGTCATCGGCGATCACCGGAATCTCGCGGTCGGTCAGCGGCAGCTTCACCATCTTGCCGATCAGGTGCGCATAGCGTTCGTCTTCGGGGTGCACCATGACCGCGGTGTCGCCCAGCATGGTTTCCGGACGCGTGGTGGCCACGGTCAGGGTGCCGCTGCCATCGGCCAGCGGGTAGCTGATCGACCACAGGAAACCGTCTTCTTCCACGCTTTCCACTTCCAGGTCGGAAATGGCCGTCTTCAGCACCGGGTCCCAGTTGACCAGGCGCTGCCCACGGTAGATCAGGCCCTGCTCGTGCCAGCGCACGAAGGCTTCGATCACCGCCTCGGACGGCTGCGGGTCCATGGTGAAGGTGCTGCGCGACCAGTCGCTGGAGGTGCCCAGGCGGCGCATCTGGCGCTCGATGGTGTCACCGGACTGCGCCTTCCATTCCCACACCTTCTCGATGAAACCCTCGCGGCCCAGCGAATCGCGGGTCTCGCCCTGGCCGGCCAGCGCCAGGTTGCGGCTGACCACCATCTCGGTGGCAATGCCGGCGTGGTCGGTTCCCACCTGCCACAACGTGTCGTAGCCGCGCATGCGGTGATAGCGCACCAGCGCGTCCATCAGGGTCTGCTGGAAGGCATGGCCCATGTGCAGCGTGCCGGTTACGTTCGGCGGCGGCAGCAGGATGGTGTACGGCTCGCCCTTGCCGGACGGCTTGAAATGGCCGGCCTTCTCCCACGAGTCGTACAACTCGGTTTCAAAGGATTTGGGGTCGTAGCTGGGGGCGAGTTGGGTCATGCGGGAACCAGGATCGAAGACGAAAGGTGGGGTGCCGGAAGTTCAGCGCCCGAGGGCGCGACGGATCTTCTGGTCGGTATGGAACTGCGAGACCGCGTAGGCGGCCCAGATCGCGGCGGGCAGCCAGCCGATCAGCGTGATCTGCAGGATCAGGCAGAGGATGCCTGCGATCGGGCGGCCGATGGTGAAGAAGGCGAACCAGGGGAAGATCAGGGCGATCAACAGGCGCATCAAGAGGCTCCGGGTGCGGCGGCGGCCCGAGGGGCGCCGCGCGGGTTACATGTCGTACTTGTTCAGGTCAAAGCCCAGCGCCTTGTACTGGCGCCAGCGCTCGCGCAACGGCTCGCGCGCTTCCGGGTCGGCCGGTACCACTTCCAGCACGCGGTCGCACTCGGCCAGGTAGGGGTCATCGCGCAGGTTGATCACCAGCGGGCGCGCCGGGGCTGGCGTGCCGGGCACGGCGATCAGCACCAGTGCCTCTTCCTCGTCCATGTCTTCGCCGGCGATCTGATGCGGGATGTAGGCGTCGTTGTCGAACGCCCACAGCAGCTCGTCCAGCTCCTCGGCCTGGGCCTGGTCGCGTGCCAGCACCAGGGTGAACAGCCCGGCGTCGTTGGCCTTGCGGGCCAGTTCGCAGACCAGGCGCAAGGGCTCGGTCAGAAAGCGGGGCTTGGCGATCAGGTAGAAATCAGCACGGGACATGGCAGGGCCTGGAGCGGAGGGAGAACCCGGCGCCAGGCCGGGCGGGATCGCGGCCACCGCCAGGCGGCCGCGATCGGGCAGGGCATCAGGCGCGGGCGACCTGGTCCAGCAGCCACTGGCTCAGCAGGCCGACCGGACGACCGGTGGCCATGCCGCGCTTGCCTTCGTCGCTGGCCACGCCGGCGATGTCCAGGTGGGCCCAGCGCTGGCCGTCGGTGAAGCGCGACAGGAAGCAGCCGGCGGTGATCGCACCGGCCCAGCGACCGCCAATGTTGTAGACGTCGGCGAAGCTGGAATCCAGCATCGGCTGGTATTCGTCCCACAGCGGCAGGCGCCAGGCGCGGTCGAACACGTGCTCGCCAGCGGCCAGCAGTTCGTTGGCCAGGTCGTCATGCTTGGTCATCAGGCCGGCGGTCTGGTGGCCCAGCGCGACCAGGCAGGCGCCGGTCAGGGTGGCCACGTCGACCAGCGCGGCCGGCTCGAAGCGCTGGGCGTAGGTGAGGGCGTCACACAGGATCAGGCGGCCTTCGGCGTCGGTATTGCCCACTTCGATGGTCTTGCCCGACATCGAGGTGATCACGTCCGACGGGCGGTAGGCGTTGCCGTCGATGGCGTTTTCCACCGCCGGCACCACCACCACCAGGTTCAGCGGCAGTTTGGCGGTGACCGCCGCGACGAAGGTGCCGATGACGTTGGCACCGCCGCACATGTCGTATTTCATCTCTTCGATGCCGCCCTGGGTCTTCAGGTTGACGCCACCGGTATCGAAGGTGATGCCCTTGCCGACCAGCACGTAGGGCTTGGCGTCGCCGCCGTTGCTCCACTTCAGCACCACCAGGCGCGGGCGGTTGGCCGAGCCACGGGCCACGGCCAGCAGCGAGCCCATGCCAAGCGCTTCCATCTGGTGCTCGTCCAGGATCTCCGCTTCGGCACCCTCGTGGGCCTGGGCGAACGTCACCGAGGACTCGGCCAGGTAGGCCGGGGTGCAGAAGTTCGGCGGCAGGTTGCCCAGCTCGCGGGCGTACTGCACGCCGGCGGCGATGGCCTGGCCCTGCGCCAGCGCCTGGGTGTCGGTGCCGGCGATGGCCAGCTGGGTCAGGCCCGGCGCTTCGACCTTCTTCTTGCCCAGCGTGGCGCTGTAGCGGTATGCCGCGTGGTCGGCGGTGATGATGGCCTGGCGGATGTTCCAGGCGGCATCGCGGCCCTTGACCTCGATCTCGGTCAGGGTCAGCAGCGCGTGGTGGTTGACCCCGCTCTTGAGCGCGCGGCTGGCATCGCCCACCGCCTTGAGGTACTGCGGGACGCCGAACTTGGCCGGCTCGCCGAGCCCGACCACCAGCACGCGCGGCGCGTTGACGCCGGGCAGGTCGTGCAGCAGGGTGGTGGCGCCGGTCTTGCCGCCGACATCGCCGCGGGCCACCAGGGCCGACAGGCGACCACCGGAGGCGGTGTCCAGGGCCTGTGCCGCCGGGCTCAGGGTCTGGTCGGCATAGGCGCCGACGATGACGCAATCGAACGCGGCCGAGGCCGGCGTTGCGTGGTTCAGGGTGAATTCCAGGGCCATTGATCAGATTCCGTTGGCAAATCCGTACAATCGCGAGCTGTTTACGTCCCGTCGGTAGACTGGGCAGCATCGCGAACGAATCCGAGAGTTTAAACCACCGCCCCATGTCGAAGCTCGATCGCTATCTCCTGCGTGATTTCGTCCAGAGTTTCCTGGCCACCCTCATCGTTCTGCTGGTGGTGAGTGTCGGCGGTGTCCTGGTGGACATCCTCGGCAACATCGCCGACGGCCGCCTGCCCGCCCGCCTGCTGTTCTCCCAGCTGGGCCTGCAGTTCATCGTCTACATGCCGCTGATCCTGCCGCTGGCGCTGATGCTGGGGCTGATGCTGGCCACCGCACGGCTCTACCGCGACTCGGAAATGGCGGTGCTGACCGCGATCGGGGTGGGCCCGAAGCGGCTGCTGCGCCCGGTGCTGATGCTGGTGCTGCCGGTGGTGGGGCTGATCGCCCTGTGTTCGCTGTGGCTGGGGCCGTGGGCCGACCGCACCGGCGAGACCATGATCGAGGAGGCCAACCGCAGTGTGGTGATGGCCGGCCTGGAGTCGGGCAAATTCACTACCCTGCCCAATGGCGGGGTGGTCTACCTGTCCTCGGTATCGCCCGATGGCACCCAGCTGGGCAAGGTGTTCATGCAGCGGCAGAAGGAAGACCGCATCGAGGTGGTGTCGGCCGATCGCGGCCGGATGTTCTTCGAGGGCGCCCGCCAGCGCTACCTGGAGCTGGAAGACGGCCACCAGGTCGAAGGCCCGGCCAACGGCGCCCTGGACTACAAGCTGATGACCTTCGCGCGCAACGATGTGGCCATGCCCGACGGCGCCGACACCCGCGACAAGGACGACCCGGAGCTGCTGCCGACCGGGCAGCTGTTCGGCGATGCGCGCCCGGCCGCGCAGGCGCAGCTGCATTCGCGCATCACCCCGCCGCTGATCGCGCTGGCCTTTGCGTTGATGACGCTGCCGCTGGCGCGCAGTTCGCCGCGCCAGCAGCGCTACGGGCGGATGATGCTGGCGTTCCTGGCCTACATGGTGGGCATGAACCTGATGTTCATCGGCACGCGCTGGATCGCCGATGGAAAATTGTCCGGCAGTGTCGGCTTGTGGTGGCTGAGCCTGCCGCTGCTGGCGCTGGCGATCTGGATGTACCTGCGTGATGGCAAGCTGTCGCGCCCGCGGAGGACCGCATGAAGCTTCACCCGATGCGGTTTGATCTCTATCTCGGCCGGGCGGTCTTCAGCACCGTGCTGCTGACCTGGGCAGTGCTGGTGGGCCTGGACGTGGTGATGGCGTTCTCCGGCGAGTTCAAGGACGTCGGCAAGGGCAGCTATACGCTGGGCCATGCGGCGGCGTGGGTGTTGTATACGGTGCCGCGCCGGGCCTACACGTTCTTCCCGACGGCGGCGGTGATCGGCTCGCTGATGGGCCTGGGCCAGCTGGCGGCGACCTCGGAGCTGACCGCGCTGCGTGCGCTTGGCCTGTCGCGCAAACGCCTGAGTGCGTCGGTGGCGATCGCGCTGTCGTTGCTGACGGCGGTGATGGTGTTCAGCGGCGAGACGCTGGCGCCGTGGGCGCAGAGCCGGGCCGACGACATCAAGATGAGCGCCAAGTGGGGCAACAGCATGGCCGTGGCGCGGTATTCGGGCGTGTGGGCGCGCGAGGGCGATACGTTCCTCAATGCCGGCGCGGGCGATGAGCAGTTGCTGCCCGGCGGTGGCACCAAGCTGGTGCTGCGCGATGTACGGCTGTACAAGATTGGTGACGACGGGCGGTTGGCTTCGTTGACCTATGCCGGCTCGGCCGAGCATGACAAGGACGGCTGGGTGCTGAAGAAAGTGCGCCGGGATACGTTCGGCGAGCGCTCGGCGACGCGTGAGACGGTGGAATCCGAACCGTGGAATTCGCGCCTGGATGCGGCGGCGCTGGCCAGCGGTATTTCCAAGCCGCGCAACCTGACGGCGATGGATCTGCGCACGAGCATCGAGTACCGCAAGCGCAACGGGCTGGATTCGCGCGATTACGAAGACATCTACTGGAGCCGGTGGTTCTATCCGGTGAACGTGCTGGCGTTGTGCCTGGCAGCGGTGCCGTTCGCGTTCGGGTCGCTGCGCAGTGGCGGCATGGGCAAGCGGCTGTTCCTGGGCATCCTGTTCGCGCTGGGCTTCTGGTTGCTGCAGTTGTTCTTCGGCCGCATGGCCGGTGCGCTGAAGTTCGACTACCGCATCGCCTACGCGCTGCCGCCGATCGTGATGCTGGCCGTGTCGGGGATGCTGTTCCGGCGCAAGTCGGGGTAATTCAGCCGCTGGGGTCCTGCGTGTTGCTCATGGTGGAAGGCGGATGGCGGAGGGGAGGCGTCTCTCCCGGCTATCGCGGGAGAGGGCCAGGCAGCCCCATCCACGACACGCCGTAAACCCCTCCCTGGGGGCTCGTTCACGGCATCCATGCCGTGCACGGTCCTGGAGGGGGCTGCCTGACCCTCTCTGCACGGTTTGTCGTGTGCGAGGAGGGAGAGCGTCGCCCCAGCGCGCCGTATACGCCCCCGACCAGCACCAGGCCTGCCGGCACGGAACAACGCGATCGCAGAACGGCCGGGTAGAGCCACGCCATGCGTGGCTGCCCCTCGCGCGGCAATCAAATGCCAATGGCCCCCATGCCGACCCAACAGTCAGCCTCCACGCGTTGCGTGGTTTCACCGCTTCGGCAGGCGTCGCACCCGAGTGCCGCTGGCACGGTCGTGCCAGCTCAGGCGTTGGCGGTCGATCAACGTCCACCACAAACCCAGGCCGCCGAGCAGCAGCGACACGGTGCCGACGCTGTAACGCAGCCACAACTGGCGGCGGGTGGGGGGCGTTCCAGCGGGCGTGGTCACCTGCAGCCGCCATGGGCGCATGCCCAGGGTCTGGCCACCGCGACGCCAGCTCAACGTGGCGTACAGGCCGGTGACGATCCAGCAGCACAGCCAGAGCAGCCATTGCAGGGCGCTGAAGGCCGGTATGTTCTCGCGCTCGGCGTGGCCGGACAGGGTGTAGGCCACGGTGAACACGGTGCCGACCAGCATCCACAGCGCGAGCGCGGGAAACAGGTCGTAGAGCAGGGCCAGCAGGCGCCACAGCAGCAGCGTGGCGGGGCGGTCGGCGGTTGCGCTGGGGACGGTGGTGGCCATGGGCCGAGCATACCTGCGCGCTGGCGTCGGTTCGATGGCTGCGATGCGCCCGGCTCCGTATGCTGGTGACATGTCCGATGCCACTACCCCCGCGCTGCGCCGTCAGTTGGTCCAGCAGCTGCCGCCCTTGCGCGACGACGACAACCTGCTGATCCAGCGCTTCCTCGATGCGATCTGGGCCGAGCAGGGGTTGGCGCGCGCCAGTCTGGACAGCTACCGGCGCGACCTGGAAGGGCTGGCGCGTTGGCGTGACGGGGCCGGCGGCGGGCTGGCCGCGATCGATCGGGCCGGCTTGTTCGATTACCTGGCCTGGCGCGCGCGGCATGGCTGGTCGCCACGCAGCAACGCGCGGCTGCTGTCTGCCTTGCGCGCGTTCTTCGCCGATGCGCTGCGGCGCGGTCAGCGCAGCGAGGACCCCAGCGCGCTGCTGGACCCGCCGCGGTTGCCGCGGCTGCTGCCCAAGGCGCTGGCCGAAAGCCAGATCGACGCGCTGCTGGATGCGCCGGATATCGCCTCCCCGCTGGGCCTGCGCGACCGGGCGATGCTGGAGCTGATGTACGCCGCCGGGCTGCGCGTGAGCGAGCTGGTGGAACTGCCGGCCAACGCGGTCAACCTGCGCCAGGGCGTGCTGCGGGTGACCGGCAAGGGCAGCAAGGAGCGCCTGGTGCCGCTGGGCGAGGAATCCCAGCACTGGCTGGAGCGCTACCTGGCCGAATCGCGCCCGCAGCTGGCCGGCAAGCGCACGGTGCCAGGCGGTGCGGACGGGTCGGTGCCGATGTTCGTGGCCCCCTCGCTGCAGCCGCTCAGCCGCCAGCAGTTCTGGGCACTGGTGAAGAAGTACGCGGTGCTGGCCGGGATCGATCCGGTCCGGATCAGCCCGCACGGGCTGCGCCATAGCTTTGCCACCCACCTGCTCAACCGGGGCGCGGACCTGCGCGCGCTGCAGATGCTGCTGGGCCACAGTTCGCTGTCCACCACCCAGATCTACACCCTGGTGGCGCGCGAACACCTGCAGAAACTGCACGCCAGGCACCATCCGCGCGGCTGAGGTAGTGGCGGCGCGGCAGCTGACGCCGGTCACTGTTCCACTGCGGTCCAGCTGCGGGTGTGGGCGGCTGTGCGAGAATCAGCGCCATCTTCTTTGTCCCCGGATCGCTCGATGCTCCGTGTTGCCATTGCCGCGCTCCTCGGCGCGCTCAGCCTGACTGCCTGCGCGCAGCAGCCCTCCGCTCCGGCCGCCAGCAAGGGCGCGTCGGCCCCGGCCAGTGCGGCGGCCCCGGCCGACGGCAACGCCGACCAGCGCGTGCGCAAGGCGCTGCAGCAGCTGGACCCCAAGTTCACCCCGGACTACATCGGCGCGGCGCCGTTCCCGGGCTTCCGCGAGGTGCTGGTGGGCGGGCAGGTGCTGTATGTGACCGATGACGGCCGCTACCTGATGCAGTCCCAGCCGTACGACATCCAGAACAAGGCGCCGGTCAGCAGCGCCGGCCTGCTCAGCTACCGCCAGAAGCTGCTGGCGAAGGTGCCGCAGAGCGAGCGCATCGTGTTCGCCGCGCCCAACGCCAAGTACACCATCAGTGTGTTCACCGATATCGAGTGCGGCTACTGCCGCAAGCTGCACCAGGACATCGCCGAGCTCAACCGCAACGGCATCAGCGTGGAATACCTCGCCTTCCCGCGCATGGGCCTGGGCAGCCAGGACTACACCGACATGATCTCGGTGTGGTGCGCGGCCGATCGCAAGCAGGCGCTGACCGCGGCCAAGACCGGCAAGCCGGTCACACCGAAGAACTGCACCAATCCGGTGGCCATGCAGTACACGTTGGGCCAGCAGATGGGCGTCAACGGCACCCCGGCGATCTTTGCGCCCGATGGCACCCAGCTCGGCGGCTACGTGCCGCCGGCACAGCTGAAGGCCGCGCTGGAGCGGATCACCGCCGGCGGCAGCCGCTGAAACAAACAACGCCCCGGCATCGCCGGGGCGTTGTTGTAAGGGGGCATGCCCGACCGTGGGTCGGTTCCCCGTCAGTTCAACCCGTCGCGGATCGCCTTGGTCAACGTGCCCTGGGCGTCATCCCCGCTGAACTCCCAGAAGAACGCGCCGCCCAGTCCCTGGGTTTTCACGTAGCCCATCTTCTCGGTGACCATCGCCGGGGTGTCGAAGCTCCAGAACGTGGTGCCGTTGGAGATCCACGTGGCCTTGGCGACGCTGTCGGTGTAGCCCGGCCAGGCCAGGTTCTTGAGCACCTTCCAGTCTTCGATGCCGGCCTCATACGTGCCCGGCGCGGCGCCGCTGGCGCTCTTGTACAGGCCGTTGTTGCCGCTGGCCACGCCGGTCCAGCCGCGCCCGTAGTAGCCGATGCCCAGGTTCAACTTGGACGCCGGCACGCCGCGGCTGAGGAAGGCCTCCATCGCATCGTTGCTGTTGTAGAGCTTCTGGTCGCCGGTGGACGGATCGGCCGGTGAGTCGAACAGCGCCGAGTGATGGTTGGTCTGCGGATCCCACGCACCGTGGAAGTCGTAGGTCATCACGTTGATGAAGTCCAGGTACGGGTGGTACGCGGCCGGGTCGGTCACGCGCACCTTGTCGATGCCCGCACCCACCGCCACCGTCAGCAACAGCCCCGGGCGCACCGCATCGAGCTGGCGGCGGAACTCGCCCAGCAGCGCGGTGTAGTTGGCGTTGTCGGCCGGGGTGCCGCAACTCAGCCCGCAGGCCACCGGATACTCCCAGTCGATGTCGATGCCATCGAACACACCGGCCGCCGCGCCCACGCCACCGGCGCCGTCGGTGACCGGCAGGTTGCCCTTGATGTAGGCATCGATGCACGAGGCGACGAAGGCCTGGCGGTTGGCGGGCTGCGCCGCGCTGGAGAACCCGCGCGACCAGGTCCAGCCGCCCAGCGAGATCAGCACCTTTACGTTCGGGTGCTTGGCCTTGAGCTGCTTGAGCTGGTTCCAGTTGCCGCGAAGCGGCTGGTCCCAGGTATCGGCGCCACCGCTCACGCTCTCGCCGGCACCAAAGGCCTTGGTGTAATCGGCGAAGGCATCGCCGCCCACCCCGGTGTTCGGGTCCGAGGCCTGGGTCACGCCGACTTCGCAGCGATTGTTGCGCACGTTGCCGAAGGCGTAGTTGATGTGGGTCAGGCGCGCGGCCGAGCCGCTGGTGTCGATGTTCTTGACCCGGTAATTGCGCCCGTAGATGCCCCACTGGGTGAAGTACCCGATCACCCGCTTGCTGCCGCCGCCGCCGCCGGCCGCGGTAGTCACACTGATCGAGCCGCTTTGCGCCGAGGCGTTGCCGGCGTTGTCGCGTGCGCGCACGGTGTAGGCGTAGGCGGTGCTGGCGGTGAGTCCGCCGTCGGTGTACTGGGTGGCGCTGGGCGAGCCGACCAGGCTGCCGTTGCGGTACACGTCGTAGCCGGCCACGCCGCTGCCGCCGCTGTTGTCGGTGGCCGCGCTCCAGGCCAGGTTGACCGTGGTGGCGGTTTTGGAGGGCGAGGCCAGGCCACCGGGCACGCTCGGCGGGGTGGTGTCGTTGCTGGCGGCAGTGACGGTCACGCTGACCGTGGTGGAGGAAGTCACCGCATTGTTGTTGTCGGTGGCCACCGCCTTGAAGGTGTGGCTGCCGGCGCTCGCGTTGGCCCAGGTCACGCTGTACGGCGCGCTGGTGTCGATGCCCAGCGAGGTGCCGCCGCGGAAGAACTCGACCTTGCTGACGCTGCCGTCGGTGTCACTGGCGTTGGCACTGACGGTGATGCTGCTGCCGGCGGTGAAGCTGGCGCCCGCGGCGGGCGAGGTCAGGCTGACGCTGGGCGGCTGGTTGCTGCCACTGCCATCGCAGGCGCCCAGGTTGGTGTAGTAGGGCGCGCCAGCGGGGTGGTCGGGCGGGGCGTTCCAGATGTCCTGGTTGGCCCGGTACAGCACGCCGCCCTTCTGCAGGGTGGTGCCGGACAGGTAGATCACCGCCGGGTTCCATTCCGGGGCCCCGGTACAGTTCGCGGCCAGCGCCAGGGTGGGGGTGGTGGTCGCGGCGGCTGCAGCCAGGGCCAGGGCCAGCAGCCAGCGTTTGCGGCGGCCTGCCGCAAGGGAGGATATCGATGTCACCGCACTGCGCATCATCGGGTCAGGCATGGTCTTACTCCGATCTAGTGATGGGCGCGGGCCGCCGGGTGGGGCGGCCCGCGTGCAGCAGGTCCGGGCGCCGGGGAGAGGCCGGCAACAGCAGTGGGGGCGGACGAGGACCTGGCCGCAAAGCAGGCCAGCCAGGTGGTGATAACGTTGTCATGCATTCCGCCAGCAATCCGTGAACCAGCGCATGGTTCGGCCGTGAAGGCCTACGGGCGGCGGTCAGCGGTCGGGGCGGCCGCGGCGGTGGACTTGGGTACAATAGTGGGCCCGTTTCCAACCACGGTTCCCCGGACATGATGGTCCTCGAGGGCGCATCCGCCCTTTCGCCGTTCCGCCGCGAACGTCTTGAATCCCGCCTGCAGTCCCTGGCCACCGATCTGCGCATCACCGGTGCCTGGCATGTCTACTTCATCCAGACCGAGGGCGATGCGGCCCCGGACCCGGTGATCCTGAGCCGGATCCTGGAGGCCCAGCCGGACCTGGCGGGGCGTGAAGACGGCGCGGTATCGCGCTTCGTGGTGCCGCGCCTGGGCACGCTGTCGCCGTGGTCGAGCAAGGCCACCGAACTGGTGCGTGGTGCCGGGCAGCCGATCCGACGGGTCGAACGTGGCCTGCGCATCGACCTGGCCGGCTGGCCGGCCGATGCCGCCGCGCAGGAAGCGGTGATCCGCGCCCTGCACGACCCGATGACCCAGTCCGTACTGGCCCAGGCCGAACAGGCGCAGGCGCTGTTCAGCGCGCCGGCCCGTGGCGAACTGGAGCGGATCGCGCTGGAGGACCTGGAAGCGGCCAACCGCCGCCTCGGCCTGGCCATGGCCCAGGATGAGATCGACTACCTGCGCCAGCGCTTCGGCGAGCTGGGCCGCACGCCGTCGGACGTCGAACTGATGATGTTCGCGCAGGCCAATTCCGAGCACTGCCGGCACAAGATCTTCAATGCCAGCTGGACCATCGACGGCGCCGACCAGTCGCATTCGCTGTTCCGGATGATCAAGAACACCCACCAGCAGACCCCGCAGCACACGTTGAGCGCCTACAGCGACAACGCCGCGGTGGTCGCCGGTTTCCCGGCAGCGCGCTACCGTCCGGACCCGGCCAGCGGCGAGTACCGCAGCGAAGCGGTGGTCGATTCGGCGTTCTGCATCAAGGTCGAAACGCACAACCACCCGACCGCGATCGCCCCGTTCCCGGGTGCGGCCACCGGTGCGGGCGGTGAGATCCGCGACGAAGGCGCGACCGGCCGCGGCGGCAAGCCCAAGGCCGGCCTGACCGGCTTCTCGGTCTCGCACCTGCGCATCCCGACGCTGCCGCAGCCGTGGGAAGCGCCGCGCGCGCTCAACCCGCGCATGGCCCCGGCGCTGGACATCATGCTGGACGGCCCGCTCGGCGGCGCCGCGTTCAACAATGAATTCGGCCGCCCGAACCTGCTCGGCTATTTCCGCAGCTTCGAGCTGCCCGAAGGGCAGGGCCTGACCCGCGCCTACGACAAGCCGATCATGCTCGCCGGTGGGCTCGGTGCGATCGACCAGAACCAGGTCGAGAAGCTGCGCCTGCAGCCGGGCGATGCCGTGATCGTGCTCGGTGGCCCGGCGATGCTGATCGGCCTCGGCGGCGGTGCCGCCAGCTCGGTGGCGTCGGGTGAGAGCGCCGAAGACCTCGATTTTGCCAGCGTGCAGCGCGACAACCCGGAAATGGAGCGTCGCTGCCAGGAAGTGATCGACCGCTGCGTCGCGCTCGGCCTGGACAACCCGATCCGCTGGTTCCATGACGTCGGTGCCGGCGGCCTGTCCAACGCGATCCCGGAACTGCTGCACGACTCCGGCGTGGGCGGCGTGATCGACCTGGGCAAGGTGCCCACCGACGATCCGTCGCTGTCGCCGATGCAGCTGTGGTGCAACGAATCGCAGGAGCGCTACGTGCTCGGCGTACCGCAGGCGCGCCTGGCCGAATTTGCCGCGCTGTGCGCGCGCGAGCGCTGCCCGTTCGCCGCGGTTGGCGTGGCCACCGCCGAAGAACGCCTGGTCGTGGCCTACGGTGCGACCGTGGGCAATACGCCGGCCGATGCGCCGATCGACCTGCCGATGGACGTGCTGTTCGGCAAGGCACCAAAGATGCACCGCGATGCCACGCACCCGCCGGCACCGCGCTGGCCGGCGCTGAAGACGGCCGGGCTGGACCTGCATGAAGCTGGCCTGCGCGTCCTCGCGCACCCGTCGGTGGCGTCCAAGAATTTCCTGGTCACCATCGGCGACCGCAGCGTTGGCGGGCTGACCGCGCGCGAACAGATGATCGGCCCGTGGCAGCTGCCGTTGGCCGATGTGGCCATCACCCTGGCCGGTTTCGATACCGTCGCCGGTGAGGCGATGGCGATCGGCGAGCGCACTCCGTTGGCCCTGCTCAATGCGGCCGCATCGGCGCGCATGGCGGTGGGCGAAGCGATCACCAACCTGTGCGCCGCCCCGGTGGACGCGCTGGACACGGTGAAGCTGTCGGCCAACTGGATGGCGGCGGCCGGCCACGAGGGCGAAGACGCGCTGCTGTACGACGCAGTGCGCGCGGTGGGCATGGAACTGTGCCCGCAGCTGGACCTGAGCATTCCGGTCGGCAAGGATTCGCTGTCGATGCAGGCCCAGTGGCAGGCCGATGGCCAGGCGCACAAGTCGGTGTCGCCGGTGTCGCTGGTGATCACCGCCTTTGCGCCGGTCGCCGACGCCAGCGCACAGCTGACCCCGCTGCTCGACCGCGACACCGACAGCGAGTTGTGGCTGATCGGCCTAGGCGCCGGCAAGCAGCGCCTGGGCGGTTCGATCCTGGCCCAGGTGCATGCCGACCACAGCGCCCTGCCGGCCTTCGCCGGGGCGGCGCCGGACCTGGACGATGCACAGCGCCTGCGTGCGTTCTTCGAACTGATCCGCGATGCGCGCCAGTCCGGCCTGCTGCTGGCCTACCACGACCGCAGCGATGGCGGCGCGTTTGCCGCGCTGTGCGAAATGGCCTTCGCCTCGCGCCTGGGCCTGGACATCACCCTGGATGCCTGGGGCGATGATCCGTTCCGCAGCCTGTTCAATGAAGAACTGGGGGCGGTGGTGCAGATCGCCCGGGAAGACCGCGCGGCCTTTGCCGACCTGGTCGAGCGGCATGCGCTGACCGAATGCGCCCAGCGCATCGCGCGCCCGACCACCGCCCCGGTGGTGCGGGTGTCGCTGCAGGGCGAGAGCCTGGTGGAGTGGCGCTGGGAAGCGCTGTTCGATGCCTGGTGGTCGGTCACCCACGCCATGCAGAAGCTGCGCGACAACCCGGACAGCGCCGACCAGGAGCGTGCGATCGCGCGCAACTTCAACGCGCCGGGCCTGAAGCCGAAACTCAGCTTCGACATCAATGAAGATGTGGCAGCGCCGTACATGGATGTGCCCGTGTCGCGGGCGCAGGATGCGCAGGGGCGACCGCCCTTCATCAACACCGGCGCGCGTCCGCGCGTGGCGGTGCTGCGCGAGCAGGGCGTCAACGGCCAGATCGAGATGGCCAACATCTTCGAGCGTGCCGGTTTCAGCGCGTATGACGTGCACATGAGCGACCTGATCGAAGGCCGCGTCGCGTTGTCCGACTTCACCGGCCTGGTTGCCTGTGGCGGCTTCAGTTACGGCGACGTGCTCGGCGCCGGTCGTGGCTGGGCCACCTCGGTACTGGAGCGCAGCGCGCTGCGCGATGCCTTCGCCGGCTTCTTCGCACGCCAGGACAGCTTCGCGCTGGGCGTATGCAACGGCTGCCAGATGATGAGCCAACTCAAGGACATCATCCCCGGTGCCGAGCACTGGCCGCAGTTCCGCCGCAACCGCAGCGAGCAGTTCGAAGCCCGTACCGCACTGCTGGAAGTGGTGGAATCGCCGTCGATCCTGCTGCGTGGCATGGCCGGCTCGCGCCTGCCCGTGGCCGTGGCCCACGGTGAAGGCCAGGCGGTATTCGCCACGGCCGTGGACCAGGCCGCGGCGCGCGTTGCATTGCGCTACGTGGATGGCGATGGCAACGTGGCCACCCAGTACCCGCTCAATCCGAACGGTTCGCCGGACGGCATCACCGGCCTGACCAACACCGACGGTCGGGTCACCATCATGATGCCGCATCCCGAACGCACCCCGCGCGCACTCAACCTGAGCTGGCGTCCAAGCGAATGGCAGGGCGATTCCCCATGGCTGCGCATGTTCCGGAACGCACGCGTATGGTGCGGCTGATACTGCGCACGCGCCCGTTGTCGATGCGGTGAAAACCGCGTGAAGAAACCGCCGGCACTCCCGGCGGTTTCTTTTTGTGCGCAGCGGAAAATGATCCCCAGCAATGAGTTACAGCGTGTTTCAGTGTGAAACCGCGTTATGACCATTACTCACATGAAACTAACGAAATAAGGGTGTTTTGCGCCGTTTTTGTGACGGATTTGGCGGTCATGAGTTTTTGAGAGTCAAAGTGTTGACGTTCTTGCCACGGTGCGTTAACACTGATTGCTCATTTCGGAAGCATTCAGTTCTGCAGTACCGCATGGATGGCGAGTCGGCTGTACGTCTGTAGCGAGCCATTCGGCGCAACGCACTAAATCAAGCGAGTAAACGCCCCCAGGGGACGTTGGACCATGCGGTCCGGCGTTGGCGTCGCTTTGCCCAAAACCAGCCCACTCAGGAGTCGCATCGATGAATCGGATTTATCGCAAGGTCTGGAACAAAGCACTGGGGCAGATGGTCGTTGCCTCGGAATTGGCCAGCAGCCAGTCCGCCGGCGTGGTCATCGACCAGCGACGATCCACCGACACGCGCGGCACGTCGCTGCTGTCGGCCGCCATCGCATTGACGCTGGGAGCGGGTATCGCCGGGTTCGCACCAGGTGCGCAGGCGCAGTCGGTGGAAGTGGGCGGCAATGCCAACTGCGTGGTGCTCAACAGCTCGGTGATCGACAGCTGCGTGGTCGACGGCAACGCCACCGCGTCCGGCACCAATGCCGTGGCGATCGGCAGCAACAGCACCGCCTCGGCCAATAACAGCGTTGCGCTCGGCGCAGGCTCGAAGGCCAACCGCGTCAACACCGTCTCCGTCGGTGATGCCGGCAAGGAACGCCAGGTCACCAACGTGGCCGCCGGCACCGCCGCCACCGACGCGGTGAACAAGGCACAGCTGGACAAGGTTGCGGTCGCCGCCGAAGGCGCGACCCGCTATTTCAAGGCCGACGGCGCGGGCAACAACAGCGACGCGGCGAAGATCGACGGTGACGGCGCACTTGCCGCCGGCGCCGGTGCCAACGCCGACGGCGACGGCGCCACCGCGCTGGGGCAGGGCAGCCAGGCGCTGGCCAACGCCACCACGGCAGCGGGCAGCCAGGCCATTGCCGCCGGCCTGGGTGCCAGTGCGTTTGGCCAGAATGCGCTGGCCTTTGGCGATGCCAGCGTTGCGGTCGGCCAGAGTGCCGGCGCCTTCGGTCTGGGCGACGTGGCGCTCGGTGCGTCGGCACTTGCCGCCAGCGAAAACGGTGCAGCCACTGCGATTGGTGGCCTGGCCGAAGCCAGCGCCGATGGCGCCACCGCGATCGGTGGCGGTGCACTGGCGATCGGTGCCGGCAGTACCTCCCTGGGTCGCGGTGCGGGCAGTGGTGGTGAAGCTTCGGTCGCGGTGGGGGCGTTCAGCGTCGCGGTCGCCGATTTCAGCGCCGCCCTCGGCTCCAACTCCGCCGCCGTGGCCGTGGGCAGCGTGGCGCTCGGCGCCGGCTCCTACGCCGATCGCGTGGATACGGTATCGGTGGGCAATGGTGAAAACGGGCTGCGTCGGCAGATCACCAATGTGGCCGACGGGACCGAGGCCAACGATGCGGTGAACAAGGCCCAGCTTGATGACGTGGGCGCGGTTGCGGCCACCACCAGCAAGTATTTCCAGGCCAGCGGCAGCACCGACAGCGATGTGGGGGCCTACGTGGAAGGCGACAACGCCACCGCCATCGGCGAGGCCAGCAACGCCATCGGCAACGGTGCCACCGCACTGGGCGGCGGTGCGGCCGCCTATGCGCAGAACGCCACCGCCGTCGGTTTCAATGCGCTGGCCACCGGCCAGAACAGCGCGGCCTTCGGTAACAACGCACAGGCCACTGGCCCAGGCAGCGTGGCCGTTGGCGGCGCGGCGGTGGATGCCGATGGCAACCCGCTGATCACCAACGGCGGCGTGCCGGTCGATACCGGTGCGACCAGCGCCGGCGTCGGCGGCACCGCCGTCGGTGCCAGTGCCGAAGCCTCCGGCTTTGCGGCTTCCTCCTACGGCGTGGGTGCCTATGCCGGCGGCGCGCAGTCCTCCGCTTTCGGTGCGGTCGCCAATGCAACCGGTGACTACGCCACCGCCGTCGGTACCCAGAGCGTGGCCACCGGCAACAGCAGCACCGCCATCGGCGGCCCGGCCGACCTGCTGCCGGGCCTGGGCTTCTTCGTGCAGACCCAGGCCAGCGGCGAAGCGGCCACTGCGGTGGGTGCCGGTGCGATCGCCAGCGGCGATTACGCCGTGGCCAACGGCACCCTGACCGAAGCGTCGGGTACCGAAGCCACCGCCGTGGGCTACTTTGCCTATGCACCGGGCGAGGGCGCCACCGCGCTCGGCGCGGAAACCTGGGCCAGCGGCGATCTCAGCACCGCCGTGGGTTTCTACGCCACCGCACGCGGTGAAAACAGCGTCGCACTCGGCGCCAACTCGACCGCCACCCGCGCCAATACGGTCTCGGTCGGCGACGTCGGCAACGAACGCCAGATCACCCATGTGGCCGCCGGTACCGAAGCCACCGATGCAGTCAACAAGGCGCAGCTGGATGGCGTGGCGCAGGTCGCCAATGTCACCGCCAGTCGCTTCAAAGCGAATGCATCCGAGGACAGCGACGTCGGTGCGTTCGCCGACGGCGATGGTGCGCTGGCCGCCGGTGAGGCGAGCAATGCGCTGGGTGCGGGCGCGGCCGCGCTTGGCAACGGCGCCACTGCACTCGGCGATGACAGCGTCGCGGTCGGCCGCAATGTCAGTGCCAACGGCAATGGCAGCGTCGCCATCGGCGGACTCGGCCAGGCCTATGACGCGTTCAACCAGCCGCTGGTCGATGCCAACGGCAATGCGGTGAAGGTGGGCACTACGGCGGCGCAGGATGCCGTCGCCGTGGGGGCCGGTGCACTCGCTACCGGCACCACCAGCAACGCCTTCGGCAGCGGTGCACAGGCCACTGGCAGCAACAGCCTGGCCGCCGGTTACAAGGCGCGCGCCACCGGTGACTACAGCGTCGCCCAGGGCGACAACGCCTTCGCCAGCGGTGAGGAAACCACCGCCACCGGCGCCTATGCATGGGCGACCGAAGACGGTGCGACCGCCTTCGGCGCCAGCGCGTGGGCGACCGAAGCCAATGCCACCGCCGTGGGCCAGTCGGCCTGGGCCAGCGGCACCGGCTCGACCTCGATCGGCTACAACAGCTGGGCACGTGGCAGTAGCGCCACCGCGCTCGGGCGCGGTGCGTTCGGCTATGGCGACAACAGCGTCGCAGTCGGTTTCCAGGCCCTGGGCAACAGCATCAACAGCATCGCCATCGGCACCAATGTGGTGGCCGGCGGTGAAAGCGCCATCGGCATCGGGGCCGGCAGCAGTGCCAGTGCCTCCAATGCGGTGGCACTGGGCGCCGGCGCGGTCGCGGATCGCGCCTACACAGTCTCGGTCGGCAACGCGGAACGCCAGCGCCAGATCACCAACGTCGCCGCCGGTACCGAAGGCACCGATGCGGTCAATGTCGACCAGCTCACCGATGCCACCGCGCAGTTCCAGGCCAGCGGCGACGGCGTGGCCGTGGCCGGCGGTGAGGAAAGCGTAGCGGCCGGCGCCAACGCCGCCACCGATGGTGATTACGCCACGGCGGTCGGCTCCAGCAGCTTCGCTGCGGGCAGCGGCGCCACCGCGTTGGGCAGTGGTGCGTTCGCGCTGGCCGACAATGCCAGTGCGGTCGGCTTCAATGCACTGGCCACCGGCGCCAACGCCATCGCAGTGGGCGCCAACGCACAGGCCAGCGGCGAATACGCCACCGCCACCGGCGCCGAAAGCGAAGCCACCGGCGAGCAGAGCACTGCCACCGGCGCCGCCAGCATCGCCTCCGGGGCCGGTAGCCTGGCCGGCGGCGCGCTGTCCGAAGCGGCCGGTGAGGAATCGGTCGCGCTGGGTTACTACAGCACCGCCAGCGGCCAGGGCGCTACCGCCGTAGGCGCTGAAAGCGTGGTCAGCGGTACGCTCTCGGCCGGTTACGGCTTCGGCGCCGAAGCCACTGCTGGTTACACCACCGCGATCGGCGGGCTGGCCGTGGCCAGCGCCTTCAATGCCACCGCGCTGGGCAGCTTCGCCCAGGCCACCGGTTCCAACAGCGTGGCCGTCGGCGGCGATGCCGAGGCGTCCGGTGCGTACAGCACCGCCACCGGCCAGGGCAGCCTCGCCACCGGCACCAACAGCGTCGCCGTCGGCGGTTCGCTGTTCGGACTGCTGGCCACCGAAGCGTCGGGCAACTACTCCACCGCCGTCGGTGGTGGCGCGTGGTCGCCGGGCCTGAACAGCACGGCATTGGGTAATGCGGCAACCTCCAGTGGCGAGAACAGCGTCGCCCTCGGTGCCGACGCGATCGCCGACCGCGACAACACCGTCTCGGTGGGCAGCGCCGGGGCGGAGCGTCAGGTCACCAACGTCGCCGCCGGCACCGAAGGCACCGACGCGGTCAACGTCAATCAGCTGAACGCCGTGGCTGCCGCGGGCGAAGCCACCAACAAGTACTTCAAGGCCAGCGGCAGCGACAACAGCGATGCCGGTGCCTACGTCGAGGGCGATGACGCGCTGGCCGCCGGTGAAGCGGCCACCGCGATCGGCGACGGCGCCACCGCGCTGGGTGCCGGCGCGAATGCGCTGGCCACCCGTGCCACGGCCGTGGGCGACAGCGCCCTGGCCAGCGCCGATGGGGCGGCGGCAGTGGGCAGCAATGCGCAGGCCACTGGCGAGAACAGTGTCGCCCTGGGCAGCAACGCCAGTGCCAGCGAGATCGGTGCCAGCGCCGTCGGTAGCGGTGCCGTCGCCAGCGGCGCCTATGCCACGGCCAACGGCGTCGAGTCGGTGGCAAGCGGCCAGCAGGCCACCGCCAATGGCTTCCGCAGCAGCGCTTCCGATGCCGGCGCCTCTGCGTTCGGCAGCTACAGTGAAGCCAGTGGTCGTCTGTCCAACGCGCTGGGTTACGGCGCGATTGCGTCCAACAGCCTGGCCACCGCGGTTGGCACCTCGGCGACCGCCGCCGGTGCCAGCGCGGTCGCGCTCGGTGAATCCAGTGAAGCCACCGGCGATGAAAGCGTCGCCATCGGTGGGTCGACCTTCTTCGGTCTGATTCCGGCCCGTGCCAGTGGCACCGGTGCGGCGGCGTTCGGCGCCGGTGCATGGGCGACCGACGACTACGCCACCGCGATTGGCTGGAACTCCTGGGCCGATGCCGCCAGCGCCACCGCGCTGGGTGCAAATGCCTCGGCAGAAGGCGTCAACAGCGTCGCCCTGGGGGCCGGTTCCAGCGCCGACCGCGACAACACGGTCTCGGTCGGCACGGCCACCGCGCAGCGTCAGATCACCAACGTCGCCGCCGGTACCGAAGGCACCGATGCGGTCAACCTCAACCAGCTCGATGCCGTCGCCGACGTTGCCGAGCAGACCAACCGCCAGTTCAAGGCCTCCGGCAGCGGCAACGGCGATGACGTCGGCAGCTATGTCGACGGTGCCTATGCGACGGCGGCCGGTGAAGCGGCCAATGCGTTCGGCACGGGCGCCTCGGCATACGGCAGCGGCGCGAACGCGTCCGGCCGCTATGCCTCGGCCTCGGGCTTCAACGCGTCGGCCACGGCCGATTCGGCCACTGCCATTGGTGGTGCGTTGTATTACGAAGACGCCAACGGCAACGTGGTGCTCGACAAGGCCACCAGTGCCAGCGGCATCGGCGCCACCGCACTCGGCGCCGGTGCGCAGGCGGTCGGGGTGTTCAGCACCGCCAGCGGTGCCGGTTCGACCGCCGCCGGCCTGCAGTCGTCCGCCTTCGGCTATAGCGCCGAGGCGGGCAGTGACTACAGCACCGCCGTCGGTACCTTCAGCGCCGCCAGCGGCGTGCGGACCACCGCCCTGGGCTACGGCGCCGAGGCCAGCGGTGACTACGCCTCCGCACTCGGCTGGGGCAGTGCCGCGTCGGGCGCCTACGCCAACGCGATCGGCTATGCCTCGCAGGCCAGCGGTGCCAACAGCATCGCCGCCGGCTCCAATGCCTGGGCCACGGCAGCGCAGACCACGGCGGTCGGTCAGTTGGCCTGGGCCACCTCGGCAGGCTCCACCGCGATCGGCCAGGACAGCTACGCCTACAGCGGCATCAATGCCACCGCGCTGGGCAAGAGTTCCTCGGCCAGCGGTGCCGGCAGCGTCGCGCTCGGCGCCGGTGCGCGTACCAGCGAGGCCAATGTGGTCTCGGTCGGTGGCGGCAACGGCACCACCGGTCCGGCCACGCGCCGCATCACCAACGTCGGTGCGGCGGTCAACGCCAACGATGCGGTGAACAAGGCGCAGCTGGATACCGTGGCGGCCACCGCCGATGCGGTCGGCAAGCACTTCCAGGCCAGCGGTACCGGCGTGGCCACGGCCAGCGGCAGCGATGCGCTCGCCGCCGGTTCGGGCGCGGCGGCCAGTGGCAACCGCAGCAGTGCGCTGGGCAGTGCGGCGGTCGCCTCGGCAACCGGTGCCACCGCTGTCGGCGCGGATGCTTCGGCGCGCGGCGACAACAGCACCGTGCTCGGCCGCTCGGCGTCGACCAATGCGGTCAACGGCGTGGCGATCGGCAATGGCGCCTTCGCCAGCAATGGGGCGGGCAGCATCGCCCTCGGTGCCGGTGCAGGCGTCTCCGGCGCCGGTTCGGTAGCGCTGGGTTCCGGTGCACGTGCGGTGGAGGCCAACGTGGTCTCCGTCGGCGGCGGCAACGGCACCGACGGTCCGGCCACGCGCCGCATCGTCAACGTCGGCGCCGGGCGCATCGCGGCGGGCAGCACCGACGCGGTCACCGGCGGCCAGCTCAACACCACCAACCAGCGCGTGGGCGCGGTGGAAACCCGGGTGGGCGACATCGACGACCGTATCGGTTCGGTCGAGAGCGTCACCGCCAATGCACTGAGCTATGACGATGCCAGCCGCGACCGTCTCACCTTGTCAGGCGTGCAGGGCACCGTGGTGGACAACGTCGGCAGCGGCGCGATCGCCTCGGGCAGCCGCCAGGCGATCAACGGCGGCCAGTTGTTCCAGTCCTTGTCCGACGCCGCCAGCTTCCTCGGCGGCGGTGCCAGCGTGGGCATGCAGGGCGTGTTCGTGGCGCCCAACTACGTCATCCAGGGCGCGACGTACACCAACGTCGGCGACGCACTGGGCGCACTGGACCGCAAGGTCAGCGACCTCGACCAGCGGGTCGCCGGCGGCAGCGCCAACCCGCGTGCACGCAGCGCCGCGGCACCGGCGGCGGCAAGCCTGGCCGGCGCTTCGCTGGCCAGCGTGGAGGACAGCGTGACCACGGCAAGCGTGCAGGGCGCGCCGACCGCGGCCAGTGCCGGTACGGCACAGGTGGTCAGTGCCCCGGTCGCCGCCGCACCGACCCCGGTCAATGCGGTGGTGATGGGCGATGGCGCGGTGGCCAGCGGGGCCTCGGCCACCGCGATCGGTCAGGGCGCCACGGCCACGGCGGCCAACTCGGTCGCGCTCGGCCAGGGCTCGGTCGCCGACCGTGCCAACGCGGTCTCTGTCGGCGCGGTGGGCAATGAGCGCCAGGTCACCAACGTCGCCGCCGGTTCGCAGGCAACCGACGCGGTCAACAAGGGCCAGCTGGACGGGGGCATCGCCACCGCCAACAGCTACACCGACCAGCGCTTCGGCGCGATGGCCGACAGCTTCGACATGTACAAGGGCGAGATCGACGAGCGCCTGCGTCACCAGGATCGTCGCATCGATCGCCAGGGAGCGATGAGCGCGGCGATGCTCAACATGGCCACCAGTGCGGCCGGTGTGCGCACCCAGAACCGGGTCGGTGTGGGCGTCGGCTACCAGGGCGGCGAGTCGGCACTGTCGCTGGGGTACCAGCGTGCGCTCAGCGAGCGCGCCACGGTCACCATCGGCGGTGCGTTCAGCAGCGATGACAGCTCTGTTGGTGTGGGTGCCGGCTTCGGCTGGTAAGCGGATGTTGCAGGGCGTGGCCCGGGTGGGCCACGCCGCAAGCAATGCAAGGCCTGAGGGGGCGGGTCACGGGATCCCTGGCCAGGGCCGGCCAGGGAGCTCGCATGGAATGTTGGCCTGAACAGTCGTTCGATCATGACCTTGAAGAGGATTTCAACGTGACCAGTAAGCAGAACCTTCGCATCAACGTACTGGCAGCCGCGCTGCTGTCGATCTCCGCCGGCTCGGCCTTTGCCGCCAGCCCGCGCACCGAAGAGCCCAAGCGCCCGGCGACGGCCGCGCAGCAGACCAGCAACGGCATCATCGTCAAGTACCGCGCAGGCAGCGCGCCTGCCTCGGACCGCTCGGCGAAGCTGGCCGTGGTGAACTCGGCGCTGTCGCGCGCCACCCTCAACGGTGGCAGTGCACGTGCTGGCGCGCTCAGCCCGCAGGTGGTGCGCAAGCTCGGCGTCGGCGCCGACCTGATCCGTCTGCAGAGCCGCCTGGGCGATGCGGAACTGCAGAAGGTACTGGCCGAACTGAAGGCCGACCCGACCGTGGAATACGCCGTGGCCGACGTGCGCATGCAGCGCGCCGACCTGCGTGCCAAGCCCACCGAGACCAAGCAGCTGGTGCCCAACGATCCGTATTACGCGCAGTACCAGTGGCACTTCGGTAATGCCACCGGCGGCATCAATGCGCCGTCGGCGTGGGATGTCTCGCAGGGCGAGGGCGTGGTGGTGGCGGTGATCGATACCGGCATCCTGCCCAACCATGAAGACTTCAGCGGCAACCTGCTGGAAGGCTACGATTTCATCAGCGATGCGGAGACCTCGCGCCGCCCGACCGACGCACGCGTCCCGGGTGCGCTGGATTACGGCGACTGGGTGGAGAACGACAACGAGTGCTACACCGGCTCGCTGGCCGAAGACAGCTCCTGGCACGGCACCCACGTGGCCGGCACGGTCGCCGAGGCCACCAACAACGGCGTCGGCATGGCCGGCGTCGCCTACAAGGCCAAGGTGCTGCCGGTGCGCGTGCTTGGCAAGTGCGGTGGCAGCCTGTCGGATATCGCCGATGCCATCACCTGGGCCTCGGGCGGTACGGTCGCGGGGATCCCGGCCAACGCCAATCCGGCCGAGATCATCAACATGAGCCTGGGCGGCAGCGGCGCCTGCGATCCGGTCTACCAGGCCGCGATCAACGGTGCGGTGTCGCGCGGCACGCTGGTGGTGGTGGCGGCAGGCAACGCTGGCGGCAATGTCTCCAACGCCCGTCCGGCCAACTGCAACAACGTCGTCGCGGTGGGTGCCACGCGCATCACCGGCGGCATCACCTACTACTCCAACTATGGTGCGGCGGTGGATCTGTCGGCCCCGGGCGGCGGTGGCAGCGTGGATGGCAATCCGGGCGGCTACATCTGGCAGGCGATTTCCAGCAGTGCCACCTCGCCTGAGCTGGGGACCTCCGATTACGGCGGCAAGGGCGGCACCTCGATGTCCTCCCCGCACGTGGCCGCGGTCGCCGCGCTGGTGCAGAGCGCCCGCATCGCCAACAACCGCGACGCGTTCACCCCGGCCCAGCTGGAAACCCTGCTGAAGGAAACGGCGCGCAAGTTCCCGGTGACCATCCCGGCGGCGACCCCGATCGGTACCGGCATCGTCGACGCCAAGGCCGCGCTGGCAAAGGCGCTGGAAGAAGAGTGCACCGAGAACTGCGGTCCGACCGCGATTCCGCTGACCAACAAGGTGGCCGTGGGCGGCCTCAGCGGCGCCGGTGGCAGCGAAGTGCTGTACAGCTTCGACGCCCAGGCCGGCAAGGTGCTGAGCCTGCTCACCTACGGTGGCAGCGGCAACGTGTCGGTGTACGTCAGCCAGGGCAAGGAGCCGACCGCGACCGTGTTCGACGCCAAGTCGACCCGTCCGGGCAACAGTGAAACCGTGCGCTTCACCGCGCCGGTGGCGGGTACGTACTACATCAAGCTGGTCGGCGAGTCCGCATTCAGCGGCGTGAGCGTCATCGCCAACCAGTAACCGCGTGTGGTTTGCGGGCGTCCGTCTTTGTGACGGGCGCCCGCTTTTTGTTTGGGGGTTTCTCCACCGGTCCCCGCCCAGGCGCGTAGAAGGCGAACAGCCGCGGCCGTTGAACTTCATTGGCCTCACATACGGGATCAATCGTTGGCGCCAGGTGAGCAGCCAATCCTTTTTCTCCGGGTACCTCCAAAGCGGTGCAGGGCAGCGTTGAACTGCTAAAGTCGCACGGTCGCCAGGAGAGCTTTTGTGAACGCGGTTGCCCACGATTCCACTGCAGATTCCAGTGCGGAACACCGCATCGTCGAGGCGTTGCTGCGCAATGGCCGCCTGAAGGAAGGCGACCTCGCGCGGGCCCGTCCGCTGCACCGCGAAGCCGGTGGCAGCTTGTTGCAGTTGCTGGTGCGGTTGGGCCTGGTGTCCGAGCGCGACCACGCCCAGACCAGCGCCGAGGTTCTGCAGCTGCCGCTGCTGGAGGCACGCGCCGTGCCCGAAGCCGCCCCCGAATCGCTGCTGGACGCGCTGCCGCTGTCGCTGCGCTTCCTCAAACAATTCCATGTCTGCCCCCTGGCGCTGCAGGAGGGTGTTCTCGACCTGTGGTTGAGCGATCCGCAGGATCCTTACGCCGCCGATGCGGTGCGCCTGGCCATGGGCGTGCCGGTGCGCGTGCACGTCGGGCTGCGCGCGGAGATCGATGACCTGATCGAACGCTGGTACGGCCAGGGCCGCAGCGCGATGGGGGCGATCGTGGAGACTGCCGATGGCGAGGGCAGCGTGGTCGATGATATCGAGCACCTGCGCGATCTCGCGTCCGAGGCACCGGTGATCCGGCTGGTCAACCTGGTCATCCAGCGCGCATTCGAACTGCGCGCCTCGGACATCCATATCGAACCGTTCGAGAACCGCCTCAAGGTGCGCTATCGCGTCGATGGCGTGCTGATCGAAGGCGAGAGCCCGCCGGCCAACCTGACCGCCGCGGTGATCAGCCGCATCAAGATCATGGCCCGGCTCAATATCGCCGAGCGCCGGCTGCCGCAGGACGGTCGCATCATGTTGCGCGTGCAGGGCAAGGAACTGGACCTGCGCGTCAGCACCGTGCCCACCGCGCATGGCGAAAGCGTGGTGATGCGACTGCTCGACCGCGACACGGTGGTGTTCGATTTCCACCGGCTGGGTTTCACCGATGCGTTCCTGCCGCAGTTCCGCAAGGTGCTCGAACAGCCGCACGGCATCCTGCTGGTGACCGGCCCGACCGGTTCGGGCAAGACCACCACGTTGTACACCGCGTTGAGCCAGCTCAACACCTCCGATGTGAAGATCATCACCGTAGAGGACCCGGTCGAATACCAGATCGAAGGCATCAACCAGATCCAGGCCAAGCCGCAGATCGGGCTGGATTTCGCCCACGCGCTGCGCAGCATCGTGCGCCAGGATCCGGACATCATCATGATCGGCGAAATGCGCGATCTGGAAACCGCGCGCATCGCGATCCAGTCCGCCCTGACCGGCCACCTGGTGCTGTCCACGCTGCACACCAACAACGCCGCCGGCGGCATCACCCGCCTGCTCGACATGGGCGTGGAAGACTACCTGCTCACCTCCACCATCAACGGCATCCTGGCCCAGCGCCTGGTGCGCCGGCTGGAGCCGCAGCACGCCCAGCGCTACCTGGCCTCGCCCGAGCAGATCGAGAAGTTCGAACTGCGCCGCCTGCAACCGGACGGCGAAATCTTCCTGTATCGCGCGCAGCCCTCGGCGATTGCACCGACCGGGTATCTCGGCCGTACCACCATCATGGAGTTCCTGGTGATGAACGACGAACTGCGGCGTGCGGTGATGCAACGCGCCGGCATGGGCGAGATCGAGAAGATCGCACGCGCGGCCGGCATGCGCACCATGTACGAGGATGGTCTGTCCAAGGCGTTGTCGGGCCACACCACCCTCGAGGAAGTGCTGCGCGTGACGGAGGAATCCTGATGCGTACACGGACGCGGCGGCGGGCGGGCGGCTGAGCATGGCGCAGTACCGCTACAAGGCGCTCAACGCCCATGGCGAGGTGTTCGATGGCCAGATGGACGCGGCCAGCGAAGCCGAGGTCGCGCTGCGTCTGCAGGACCAGGGTCACCTGCCGATGGAAGCGCGGCTGGCCAGCGAGGGGGTGGCTACCGCCTCCTCGTGGGCGGCCTTGTTGCGGCGCAAGCCGTTCGACGGTGCCGCGCTGGTCCAGTTCACCCAGCAGCTGGCCACCCTGCTGGGCGCCGGCCAGCCGCTGGACCGCGCGCTGACCATCCTGCTGGAACTGCCCGAGGACGAGCGCAGCCGCCGGGTGATCACCGAGATCCGCGACGTGGTGCGCGGCGGTGCTTCGCTGTCGACGGCACTGGAACGCCAGCATGGCCTGTTCTCGCGGCTGTACGTCAACATGGTTCGCGCCGGTGAGGCCGGTGGCAGCCTGCACGACACCCTGCAGCGGCTGGCCGATTATCTTGAGCGCAGCGCCGAGTTGAAGGGCCGCGTGATCAATGCGCTGATCTACCCGGCCATCCTGCTGGCCGTGGTCGGCGGCGCGCTGCTGTTCCTGCTGGGCTACGTGGTGCCGCAGTTCGCGCTCATGTACGAAAGCCTCGACGTGGCCCTGCCGTGGTTCACCCAGTGGGTACTGGCCGCCGGCCTGGTGGTGCGCGAGGGCTGGCTGGCGATGATCGTGGTGCCGGCGCTGGCGCTGCTGGTGATCGAACGCAAGCTGCGGCAACCGGCGTTCCGCCTGGCGATGGACGGCTGGCTGCTGCAGCGCAAGGGCATCGGCCCGCTGCTGGCCAAGCTGGAAACCGCGCGTCTGGCGCGCACGCTGGGTACGCTGCTGCGCAATGGCGTGCCGCTGCTGGCCGGGTTGGGCATCGCCCGCAACGTACTGGGCAACCGCGCGCTGGCCGCCGACGTGGACACCGCCAGCGACGAGGTCAAGAACGGCAACGGCCTGTCGCTGTCGTTGTCGCGCAGCAAGCGCTTTCCACGCCTGGCGCTGCAGATGATCCAGGTCGGCGAGGAATCGGGCGCGCTCGATACCATGCTGCTCAAGACCGCCGACACCTTCGAACAGGAAAGCGCGCGCGCGATCGACCGTCTGCTGTCGGCCATGGTTCCAGTGATCACCCTGGTGCTGGCCTCGGTGGTCGGCCTGGTGATCGTGTCCGTGCTGGTGCCGCTGTACGACCTCACCAACGCCATCGGCTGACGATGGCGCACCCCTCACACATGACATCCCGCAAGGAGCCTGCCGCATGCAACGCCGCCTGATCCGTTTTTCCTCGCCGCGCAACCAGTCGGGCATGAGCCTGCTGGAAATCATCATCGTCATCGTGCTGATCGGCGCGGTGCTTACCCTGGTCGGCAGCCGCGTGCTCGGCGGCGCCGATCGCGGCAAGGCCAACATCGCCAAGGCCCAGATCCAGACCGTGGCCGGCAAGGTCGAAAACTTCCAGCTCGATACCGGCAAGCTGCCGGCCAAGCTCGATGAGCTGGTCACCCAGCCGAGCGGCAGCAACGGCTGGCTGGGACCGTATGCCAAGCCGGCCGACCTCAACGATCCGTGGGGCAACCCGCTGGAATACCGCGCACCCGGCGAAGGCCAGCCGTTCGACCTGATCAGCCTGGGCAAGGACGGCAAGGTCGGTGGCAGCAGTTACGACGCCGACATCCATTACGAGTAAGCCTGCTTGCCGGCCATTCTCCCGTCACGCCACGCACCGCTCCGTTGTCCACCGCGCCCCGCACGCGTGGCGGCGGGGCTGTCGTTGCTGGAGATGCTGCTGGTGGTCGCACTGATCGCCATCGTCGGTGTGGTCACCGCCACCGCGATGAACGGCGGCATCGACGGCATGCGCCTGCGCAATGCCGGCAAGGAGCTGGCCACCCAGCTGCGTTATACCCGCACCCAGGCCATCGCCACGGGCGAACGCCAGCGCTTCCTGATCGACCCGCAGGCGCGCACCTGGCAGGGTGCCAACGGCCGCCATGGCAGCTTGCCGGCGACGCTGGAGGTGCACTTCCGCGGCGCGCGTGAAGTGGCCGCGGCGACCGGGCAGGGCGCCATCGCGTTCTACCCCGATGGTGCCTCCAGCGGCGGCAGCATCGAGCTGGAGGTGCGCGGTGCGGTGTGGCGGATCGACGTTGGCTGGATCACCGGCGAAGTGCGCTCGGGCCAGCCGCGGGAGCGTCGATGAAGCGCCAACGCGGGTATTCGCTGCTGGAAGTGATCGTCGCCTTTGCATTGCTGGCGCTGGCGTTGACCCTGCTGCTGGGCAGCCTGTCCGGCGCCTCGCGGCAGATCAGGCAGGCCGACCTGCGCAGCCGCGCGGTGCTGCACGCGCAGTCGCTGCTGGCCGTGACCGGTATCGAGGCGCCGCTGCAGGCCGGTCACAGCGCCGGCCAGTGGGAAGACGGCCGCTACCGCTGGGAACTGGACGTGGTGCCGTATGCGGAGCCACGCGGCGCGGCGGCGGCAGTCGCCGAGCCGGTGGCCGGGCCGACGCTGGCGCAGCTGACCCTGCAGGTGCGTTGGGGCGATGCCGACGCCGACCGCCTGCAATGGCGCAGCCTGCGCCTGCTGCCGGCCAACCCGGGGGGGGCGCGATGAGCGGCCACTCGCGTACCGGCGCACAGCGCGGTTTCACCCTGATCGAAGTCCTGCTCGCAACGGCCTTGCTGGTTGGCGGCCTGGCGCTGGCCTTCGCCACGGTGCGTTCGGCGATGGCGATCAGCCAGCGCGGCGAGCAGATGGTGTCGCAGAACGAACGCATGCGCGCGGTTGAAGGCTTCCTGCGCCGGCGTCTGTCGATGGCCATGCTGACCGCGACCACGCCGCCGGATCCCACCCGCGAGCCGGTGTACTTCCTGGGCGAGGCGCAGCACATGCTGTTTGTCTCCGACCTGCCCGGATACCTCGGTCGCGGTGGGCCGTACGTGCATGACCTGCAGGTGCGTGGCAGCGGCGAGGCGCAGCGGCTGGAGGTCACGCTCACCCTGGTGCAGAACGGCGAGCGCATCGAAGAAACGCCGCCGCGTCCGCCGGAAGTGCTCGCCGATGGACTGCGCGCGGTGGCGTTCCGCTATCGCGGCATCGACCCGCGCAACGGCCAACTCGGCGACTGGCAGGACCGCTGGGAAGATACCCGGCGACTGCCCCTGCTGGTGTCGATCACCGTCACCCCCCGGCAAGGGCCGGCCTGGCCGCCGATGGTGGCCGCGCTTGCCCAACAGCGCGGGGTACGCCAGTGAGGCGCGCGCGCGGTGCCGCGCTGGTGCTGGTGCTGTGGCTGATCGCGCTGCTCACTGCCGTGGTGGGTGCGTTCGCGCTCAGTGCGCGCGTGGAGCATCTGCAGCAGCGCGTGGTGGGCGACGATGCGATCGGGCAGGAACATGCGCGTGCCGGCCTGGAATACGCGCTGTACCGGCTGCAGCCCAGCGCCATGCGCCCGGCCTGGACGCCGGACGGGCGCCGCTACCGCTGGGAGTTCGACCAGCGCCGGATCGACCTGCACATCGTCGATGAGAACGGCAAGATCAACCTCAACCTGGCCGACGCCACGCTGCTGCAGGCTTTCCTGCGCGCGATGGGCGTGGACACCGCGCGCGCCCAGCAACTGGCCGGGGCGATCGTCGACTGGCGCGATGCCGACAGCCTCAAGCAGCCTGCCGGCGGTGCCGAGCTGCCCGAATACGTTGCCGCCGGCCTGCCGTACGGCCCGCGCAACAACCGCTTCGAGACACTGGGCGAACTGCAGCGCGTGCTCGGCATGGATGCCGCGTTGTATGAACAACTCGAGCCGATGCTGACCCTGTACAGTCGGCAGTCCCGTCCCGATCCGCGTTTTGCCGCCGGGCCGGTGCTGACCGCCATGGGCCTGGATGCACGGGAACTACTGGCCCAGCGCGAGCAGTCCGCGGTAGGTGAAGAACAGAAAGTGGGCGGTGCAGCGCTTGCCAGCGGCAGCGGCACCTATAGTATCGAGAGCCGCGCAATGGATGATCGCGGCCGGGTGTCGGTCCTGCAGGGGGTGGTGCGGATGGGGAACGCAGGCACGCCGGGAACGACTTACACAGTACTTCGTTGGGAACAGGGAATGGCAGCACGATGACGGCATGGCGGGACAGTCTGGTGCGGGCGCAGGGGCAACTGGCGCCGGGCGTGGGCAATGGCCTGCGCTGGTGGCGGCGTTCGCTGCTGGCGTGGTTGCCCGAGCGCTGGCAATGGGCGCTGGGCTGGTCGCGCTCGCGGCTGCTGCTGCAGCAGCACGGCGATCAGCTGGTGGTGCTGCGCGAGACCGGCGCACACACGCAAAGCGTGATCGAACTGCCCTGGCCGCAATCCCCGGCCACACTGGAACAGCGCCTGGACGCGCGGTTGCGCACGCTGCCGCGGCACTGGCTGCTGCCGGCCAGCGCCGCATTGCGCCGGCCGCTGCGCCTGCCGGCCGCCGCTGCCGCGCGTCTGCGCGATGTGGTGCGTTTTGAAATCGATCGCCAGACCCCGTTCGAACCGGCGCAGGTCAGCTTCGATGTGCGTGAGCTGGGCGCCTTGGACGATGGCCAGCTGCAGGTCGAACTGGTGGTGATGCCGCAGCAGGCGCTGCAGCAGTGGGCGCAGCAGGTCGGGCCGTGGGCGCAGGGATTGGCCGGCGTCGACGTCGCCGACGCCGATGGCCAGCCGCTGGGCGTCAACCTGCTGCCGCTGGAACAGCGCCAGACCCTGCGTGACCCGATGCGCCGCTGGAACCTGCTGCTGGCGGTGGCTACGCTGGTGCTGCTGGCACTGGCCGGGCAGCAGATCCTGCACAACCGCCAGGCTGCGGCCGATGCGCTGCGCGACCAGGTCAACGCCGCTGCGCGTGATGCACGCCAGGTGGCCGCCGAACGCCAGCAGTTGCAGACGCTGGTGGAAGGCGCGGCGTTCCTGGAACAGAAACGCACCGCGCACGCAAGCACCGTGGAACTGTGGAATGAACTGACCCGGTTGCTGCCCGATGGCACCTATCTTGAAAAGCTGTCGGTGGAAGGCGATTCGCTGCAGTTGATCGGGCTCAGCCGCGAAGCTTCGCAGCTGGTGCCGCTGCTGCAGGACTCGCCGCTGTGGCGCAAGGTCAACCTCACCGGCGTGCTGCAGGCCGACGGGGGCGCCGCCGGGCGCGACCGCTTCACCCTCACCGCCGAACTGCAGCCATTGCCCGGGGCCGTCGCCAAGCCGGCCGCTGCCGCCCCCGCCGCGGAGGTTGCCAATGGCAATGCCGACCACACGCCGTGACCGCTGGCTGGCGCTGGCGCTGCTGCTGGCGGTGATCGCGGCGGCCTACCTGGTGCTGGTGCACCCCTGGTTCACCCGGCCGCTGCTGGCGATCAACACCGATATCAGCGACCTGCAGGAGCGCGACCAGCGCGTGCAGGCCCAACTGCAGCAGCGCGCTGCGGTCGCGCGCGGCCTGCAGCAGGCGCAGGCCGCGCTGGCCGGGCGCCCCGGCTTCCTGCGCGAGGCGACCGCCGAATCCGCCGCCGCCGCGTTGTCTTCGCGCCTGCAGGACGCGGTGGCCTCGGCCAGTCCCGGCAACCGCAGCTGCACCATCAGCAACCGTTCGCCGCTGCAGGACACCAGCGGCGATGCGCAGTTCCCGCGTATTGCGCTGCAGGTACGCCTGCGCTGCGGCATCCCGGAAATGGCGGCGGTGTTGTACACCCTGGAAACGGGCAGCCCACGGCTGTTCATCAACAACCTCAACTTGCTCGCGCAGCGCTTCCAGCAGTCGCCCAATGAAACCGGCACCGGGCTGGATGTGTCCTTCGAACTGGTCGGCTACCTCAAGCCGGATGCGATGGCCGATGCGACCGCGGGCGCGGCGCCCGCCAGCGCACCGGTCACTGCGGCAGCGCCGGGCCTCTCCGACGGCACCGGGCTGAGTCCGGCACCGGCGATGGCCGTGCCGAATGATCCCCAGGCGACCGCCGATGCAGCAACGCAGCAGGCCAGCGACGCGGCAGACGCTGCGAGCCGCGCGGCCGAAGGCCGGGAGGACAGCCATGAAGATTGAACTGTCTTCGCTGCGCAGCTGGTGGCTGGCCACCGCGATGCTGTGGGCGGCCGCGATCTGGATCGCCACCCTGTTCGGCCTGGGCGGGCGCATTCCCGCCGCTGCCGATGGTGAGCGCAGCGCGTCGCCGCTGCCGGCGTTGCCGGCAGCCGCGCCGGAGCGGATCGCCTCGGCCGAGGCCTATGCGCAGATCGGCGCGCGCCCGTTGTTCGCCGAGGATCGCAAGCCGCGCCCGTACCTGCTCGGCGGCAGCGAACCTGGGGCGTCCAGCGCAGTGAGCCTGACCGGTGTGCTGCTCACCGCTGACTTCAGCATGGCCATCCTCACCACCGACCAGAAGCAGTCGTTGCGGCTGCGCCTCAATGGCGAGCCGGTGAACGGCTGGCAGCTGCTGGCGCTGGAGCCGCGCAGCGCCACGGTCAGCGGCCCCGGCGGTACGCAGACCCTGGAACTGACCGTGTTCAACGGCCAGGGCGGCGAGCCGCCCACGGTGCTGGGCAATCCGGTCAACGGCGCCGTGCCGCCGGCCGGTGCCGGCGTTACGCCGTTGCCGATGGCAGCGCCGCAGGCCGCACGACCGGCGCAGGCCACCGTCAACGTGCCGGGCCCTGCGCCCGCACCGCCGCCGGCACCTGCCGCGCAGAACGCGCCCGCACAGGGCCCCAGTGACGCGCAGATGCAAGCCATCCGCGCGCGCATCCAGGCGCGCCGCCAGCAGCTGCAACAACAACAGCAACCGTCGCAGCGACCGCCCACCGGCGGCTCCGGCCAGAACAACTAGAGTGCACAGCATGACATTGCGTCTTTTCTCCCCGCGTCATTTCTGCCTGTCCCTCGCCGTGGCCCTGCTGGCCGGGTGTGCGTCGGTACCGGCTCCGGACGTCCGTCGCAACGCAGACCTCGATGGCACGCATCAGGTGGTGGCCGGCGATGGCTCGCGCGAGGGCGTCGATGCCGAGGCGCTGGCCGACGGCGCGCCGCAGGCGGTGATCCGTCGGGGCACCGGCACCATGATCAACCGCAGCGCGGCCGCCGCCGCATCACCATCGCTGTCGCAGGCCGGCAACGGCACCGCCACCTTCAACTTCGAAGGCGAGTCGGTGCACGCGGTGGTCAAGGCGATCCTCGGCGACATGCTGGGCCAGAACTACGTCATCGCCCCGGGCGTACAGGGCACCGTGACCCTGGCCACGCCCAAGCCGGTGTCCTCGGCGCAGGCGTTGAACCTGCTGGAGATGGTGCTGGGCTGGAACAACGCGCGCATGGTCTACAGCGGCGGCCGTTACAACATCGTTGCCGCCGACCAGGCCTTGGCTGGTACCGTCGCGCCGAGTACCGCGCCGGCGTCCAGTGCGCGCGGGTTCGAGGTGCGGGTGGTGCCGCTGCAGTACATCTCGGCCACCGAGATGAAGAAGGTGCTGGAGCCGTATGCGCGGCCCAATGCGATCGTCAACGTGGACAGCGGCCGCAATGTGATCACCCTTGGCGGCACCCGCAGCGAGTTGGAGAACTACCTGCGCACGGTGGAGATCTTCGACGTCGACTGGCTGTCGGGCATGTCGGTGGGCGTGTTCCCGATCCAGACCGGCAAGGCCGAGCAGGTCTCGGCCGACCTGGAAAAAGTGTTCGGCGAGCAGAGCAAGACCCCCAGTGCCGGCATGTTCCGCTTCCTGCCGCTGGAGAACGCCAACGCGGTGCTGGTGATCACCCCGCAGGCGCGTTACCTGGACCAGATCCAGCAGTGGCTGGAACGCATCGACAGCGCCGGTGGCAGCGCGCGGCTGTTTTCCTACGAGCTGCGTTACGTCAAGGCCAAGGACCTGGCCGAACGCCTGGCCGAGGCCTTTGCCAACGAGAACGGGCGCAGCGGGCGGGGCAGCAGCAGTTCGCTCGCCCCGGGCGCGACCCAGATGGAGCTGGGCAGCAACCGCGACAACGCGCTCAACAACAGCACCATGGGCAACACCGGGTCCAGCAATGGCAGCGGTCTGGGCGATGGCACGATGAGCCTGCCGCAGCGGCAGTCCGGCAACGCCAGTTTCAGCCTGGAAGTGAAGGGTGACACCGTCGGCGTATCGGCGGTGGAAGAAACCAACACGCTGCTGGTGCGCTCCACGCCGCAGGCATGGCGCTCGATCCGCGAGGTGATCGAGAAGCTAGACGTGATGCCGATGCAGGTGCATATCGAGGCGCAGGTGGCTGAAGTGGCACTCACCGGCGACCTGAGTTATGGCGTGAACTGGTTCTTCGAGGAGGCGGTCAACGCGCCCGTCGAAAGTGGCGGGGCCGGATTGGCCAGCGCGCTCGGCCGCTCGATCTGGGGCAGCACCTCCGGTGTGGTTGGCAGTAGCGGGGTGGGCTGGACCTTCCTGGGCAAGAACGCGGCCGCGGTAATCAGCGCACTGGACAAGGTCACCAACCTGCGTCTGCTGCAGACCCCATCGCTGTTCGTGCGCAACAACGCCGAGGCCACCCTCAACGTCGGCACCAAGATTCCGATCAACTCGGTGTCGGTCAACACCGGCGTGGGCGACAATACCTACAGCCAGGTGCAGTATCTGGACACCGGTGTGATCCTCAAGGTACGTCCGCGCATTACCCGCGATGGCGTGGTGTTCCTCGATATCGTGCAGGAAGTCAGCTCGGCGGGCGCGACGCCGAACGGTTGCGATGCGACCAAGACCACCTGCAACCCGCCGATCAACACCCGCAAGATATCCACCGAGGCCGCCGTGCAGAGTGGCGATACCATCATGCTGGCCGGCCTGATCACCGACTCCAACGAGGATGGCTCCAACGGTGTCCCCGGTTTGAGCCGGATCCCGGTGGTTGGCGCGCTGTTCGGCCGGAAGACCCAGAAAAGCGCCCGCACCGAAGTCATCGTGCTGCTCACCCCCACGATCGTGCGCAACGCCCAGGAGTCGCGCAACCTCACCGACGAGTACAGCAGCCGCTTCCGCGCGATGGAGCCGTTCCCGAGCCATCCGAAGAAGAACTGAGCCGCCGTCGCGCTGTCACCGCAGCCGGCGCGCCTGCTACGCTGCGGCCAGGCGTCGGTCATCGTGACCGGCCGCTTCCCGTACGCCGCGCACAGGAGGACCGATGGGGACGATCGTGTTGCTGCCGATCGGGGTCGATGACAGCGCCCTGGACCGCTGCCTGGGCGCGCTGGATGCCGGCACCCCGGCCGACACCGCGCTGTGGCTGGCCGATGACGGCCAGGCCGGGCCACGCGCGCAGGCGGTGATCGCGCACTGGCTGGCACACACGCCGTTGCAGGCCGAGTACACCCGGCGCGCCAGCAGCATCGGCGAGGTCGCCCACCTGGATGAAATGCTGCGCGCCTGCGCAGGCGCGGATGTGGTGGTGCTGGCGCCCGACGCCATCCCCGCGCCGGGCTGGCTGCAGCAGCTCGATGCCTGCTTCGCGCGCGATTCCTCGATCGGCTCGGCCACCCCGTGGTGCAATGCCGGTGAGACTGCCGCATGGCCACGCCTGGGCGAGATCGACCCGGTGCCGGTCGACCTGGCGGCGATGGCCCAGGCCTGCGCAGCACTGCCGCCGATGCATCCGGAACTGCCCTCGGCCGTGACCCACGCGGTGCTGCTGCGCGCCAACGCCCGGCGCAAGGCCGGCGGACTGGACATGCACAGCTACGGGTCCTGGAACGCCGCGCTGGTCGACCTCAGCCTGCGGATGGCGGGCCTGGGCTGGCGCAATGCACTGTGCGAAACCGCGTTCGTCGCCCGCGCCAGCGAAGGCCGTGCGTTCGATGGCGACATGGACGCGCTCGGCACGCGCTGGCCCGGCTGGCAGCCGCGGCTGGCCGCGTTCCTGATGACCGACCCGCTGCGCCAGATGCGCGACACACTGCAGCAGCTGCACCGGCAGGCGATAATGCCGCGGTCCCAGGGCGATCTGTTCGCCGTGCCCGCCGCCCCACCGGAGTCACCTGCTTGAGCCTTGCCATTGCCGCGATCATCGTCAGCTACCAGAGTGCCAGCACCCTGGACAGCTGCCTGACCCGGCTGCGCGCCGCCCGTGGCGTGGTCGAGATCCGGGTGGTGGACAACGGGTCCAGCGACGGCACCCTGGAGATCATGCAGCGCCACGCCAGCGCTGACCCGCGCGTGCGTTTCATCGCCAATCCGGACAACCCCGGCTTTGCCGCCGCCAACAACCAGGGCGTGGCCGCCAGCCAGGCACCGTGGCTGGCCTTCATCAACCCGGACCTGATGGTCGACGCCGAGACCCTGGCGCAGCTGTGCGAGCGGGCGAGGGGCATCGGTGACTGCCTGCTCGGGGTCGAACAGGTCGATGAGCACGGCCAGCCCGATGCGGCGGTGCGCCGTCGCGATCCGGATTTCGGCGCGATGCTGCGCTCGCCCGGGCAGGGCGCGAAGCTGGCCCTCCCTGCTGATCCGAACCAGTCGCTGCAGCCGGTGCCGGCGCTGTCCGGCGCGCTGCTGCTGATGCCACGCACGCTGTTCGACCGCATCGGCGGCTGGGATGCCGGCTACCGCCTGCATGCCGAAGACCTGGACCTGTGCCGCCGGGTGCGCCAGGCCGGTGCGCTGGTGGCGATCGCCAATGACCTGAAGGTCGTCCACGTGCGTGGCGTATCCAGTCGCTCGCGCCCGTTCTTCGTCGAGTGGCACAAGCATCGCGGCCTGTGGCGCTATTTCCGCAAGTTCGAAGCCGGCCAGCGCAGCCTGCCGGTGCAGGGCGCGGTGTTCGCTGCGATCTGGGCCCACGCGCTCGTGCAGATCCCGCGGCTGCTCCGCGCGCGCTGACCGCCGGGCGTTGGTCGGTACATCCGGGCAGGCGCATAATCCGGGCATGATCATCCAGTCCCTGCTCGACACCGACCTGTACAAATTCACCATGATGCAGGCGGTGCTGCATCAGCATCCCGGTGCCCAGGTCCAGTACCGGTTCAAGTGCCGCACCCCGGGCATCGACCTGGCCGCCTACATCGATCAGATCAACGAAGAGATCGATCACCTGTGCCGCCTGCGCTTCAGCACCGACGAGCTCGACTACATGCGCGGGCTGCGTTTCGTCAAACCGGACTTCGCCGATTTCCTCGGTCTGTTCCACCTGGACCGCAAGTACATCGATCTGCGCCCGTCGGACAGCGTGCCCGGCGAGATCGACCTGAACATCACCGGCCCGTGGCTGCATACCATCCTGTTTGAAGTGCCGCTGCTGGCGATCATCAACGAGGTCTGGTTCCGCAACACCACCACGCCGGACGTCGCCGAAGGCGAGCGTCGCCTGCAGGCAAAGACCGCGCTGCTGCGCGACACCCCGGGCTTCGAGCTGTGCCGTATCGCCGATTACGGCAGCCGCCGCCGCTACTCGCGTGACTGGCATGCGCGCATGCTGCCGATGCTGCGCGAGGCGCTGGGTGCGCAGTTCGTGGGCACCAGCAACGTGCATTTCGCCCGCCTGTACGGCATGACCCCGCACGGCACCATGGCCCACGAATACCTGCAGGCGTTCCAGGCGCTGGGGCCGCGGCTGCGCGATTCGCAGGTGGCCGCGCTGGAATCGTGGGCGCGCGAATACCGCGGCGACCTCGGCATCGCGTTGTCCGACGTGGTCGGGCTGGACGCCTTCCTGCGCGATTTCGACATGTATTTCTGCAAGCTGTTCGATGGCGTGCGCCACGATTCCGGCGATCCCTTCGCCTGGGGCGACCGCATGCTGGCCCACTTCCAGGACCGTCGCGTGGATCCGCGCAGCAAGGTGCTGGTGTTCAGCGATGGCTTGAACATCGAGAAGGTGATGCAGCTGTTCGACTACTTCCGCGGCCGCTGCCAGGTCGCTTTCGGTGTCGGCACGCACCTCACCAACGACCTCGGCCCGACCCCGCTCAACATTGTCATCAAGATGGTCCGCTGCAACGGCCAGCCGGTGGCCAAACTCAGCGATTCGCCGGGCAAGAGCATGTGCGACGACCCCGGCTACCTGGCCTATCTGCGCCAGGTATTCGAACTTTCACCTGAGTGAAACGCGCACAAAAGCAACAATGAAGTGCACCTCGGGGCAATAAGTGACGCACAGCGTCACTTTTCTTGGGAAATGTGATCCACATCACGTTGCACTGGCTAGCTCTCGCCACTTGGCCTACGATTTGCGTGATGGAAGTCACACTCGTTGGTCATCACAGGGAGCTGTCCGGTGAAGGTTCTATCTGTTTTCGGTACCCGTCCTGAAGCGATCAAGATGGGACCGCTGGTCCGGGCGCTGCACGCCGCGCCGGATATCGAGTCCATTGTCTGCATCACCGGGCAGCACCGGGCGATGCTCGATCAGGTGATGTCGCTGTTCGACATCCAGCCCGATCACGACCTCGATGTGATGGTGGCCAACCAGACCCTCAACGGGCTGTGCTCGCGCCTGTTCGCCAAACTCGATGCCCTTTACGAACAGGTACAGCCGGACCGGGTGCTGGTGCACGGCGATACCAGCACGGCCATGACCGCGGCATTGGCCGCTTTCCAGCGCCGCATTCCGGTGGGGCATGTCGAGGCCGGCCTGCGTACCGGCGACCTGCAGCAGCCGTGGCCGGAAGAAATGAACCGCCGCGTCATCGACGTGGTCGCCGACCATCTGTTCGCCCCGACCGACAGCTCGCGCTACAACCTGGAACAGGAAAACCTGGCCGGGCGCATCAGCGTGACCGGCAACACCGTCATCGACGCGCTCAAGCAGACCGTGGAGCGCATCGACCAGGATGCCGCGCTGCGTGCATCGATCGATGCGCAGTTCCCGTTCCTGCAGGCCGACCGCAAGCTGCTGCTGGTCACCGGCCACCGCCGCGAAAACTTCGGCGGCGGCTTCGAGAACATCTGTCGCGCGCTGGCCGAACTGGCGCAGCGTCCGGACCTGCAGATCGTCTACCCGGTGCATCTCAATCCGAACGTGCAGGGGCCGGTGCATACGCACCTGGGCGGCCTGGACAACGTGCACCTGATCGCACCGCAGGATTACCTCAACTTCGTCCGCCTGATGCAGCGCGCGCACGTGGTGCTGACCGACTCCGGTGGGGTGCAGGAAGAAGCCCCGGCGCTGGGCCGGCCGGTGCTGGTGATGCGTGATGTCACCGAGCGGCCCGAAGCGGTGCAGGCCGGCGTTGTCCGCCTGGTCGGCACCGATCCTGCGCGGATCGTGGCGGCCGTGCATGCCGCCTGCGATGCGCCGCAGGTGGCGGCGCACTTCATCGCCGACGCCAGTCCCTACGGCGATGGCCGGGCCTCGGCGCGGATCGTTGCTGCATTGCGTGGTCAGCGGTTCGACGAGTTTGTGGCCGCCCACGCCGTCCCGATGTCCCACACCTCCCTTTCAGAACTGACGCCATGACCAACACCATCCGTAGTACCGCACGCTTCCCCAAGGTATTACCGCTGGTCTTGGCCTTGGCCTTCCCACTCAGCCCTGCGATGGCGGCCGACACCGCCGCCGGGCAGTTCAGCGAGTGGGCCGGCGATGCCACGGTGACCCGCAGCATGACCCTGCGCGAGCTGGGCTTCCGCCAGCCGATCACGCTCAGCGGGCAGGAAAGCCAGCGCGAGATCTACCTGCCGGTACCGGCAGGCGTGCCGACCCGCGACGCGCAGCTGCAGCTCGATGGCCGCTACGTGCGCGGGCATACCGGGCGCAGCTCGGGGCTGTGGTCGGTGGATGGCGACCCGGTCGCCGCGCGCTCGATCACCGATCCGCAGGGCGATGCCAGCCAGCTGCTGGCCATCGACGGCCTGCCGCGCGACAACGGCTTCGTGCGGGTCAATGTGGGCTGGTGGTCGGTCGTATCCGACTACCGCTGCGCCGACCAGAGCGCGCCGGCCAACGTCCTGCGGCTGTCGCCGGATTCGCGTTTCAGCTACCGCTTCGATGGCCGTGCCGTGAACACCGTCGCCAAGGCCTGGGGCGCATTGCCGGCACGGGTGCGGCTGCTGGTCGATGGCAAGGCGCTGCAGGCACCGGCCTATGACGCCGCCTGGCGCGTCGGTGCGGCCTTGCGCAACGGCGGCAAACAGGTCGAGGTGGTAGCGCTGCCGGCAGTGGGCAGCACGGTCGACCTGACCGGCATCAGCATCCCCGCCAGCCTGCAGGGCGTGCCGGCCTACGCCGCGCTGGCCGCCGGCGGCGCGCAGCATCGCATCGCCAGCCTGGCCGAAGTGGGCGCGCTGCTGTCGCTGCGCGACAGCGGTCCGCTGGCGGTGGATGTGGCGATCAGCAGTGATCCGCTGCGCGCCGGCGTGCGCGCAGCGCTGGATGCACTGGCCACCGAAGTAGGCGCCAGCAGCAGCGATGCAGCGGCCGCGTTCACTGCCTGGCGCGGTAGCGACATGGCCGCGCTGGAGAAAGGGCCGGGCAACGCGTCGGTGAGCGTGGCCGCCGTGGCCGGGCGTCCGACCCTGGTGGTGGCCGCTGCGGCGGGCGGCAAGGTTGCCGGCCTGCTCAGCGAGCAGTGGCGCAACTACGCCCTGGGCCGCGAGCTGCAGGTGGCCCAGGCCAGCCCGGCGCCGGTCAAGCAGGATGCCGTGCTGCTCAGCCGCCTGGGCAATATCGCCGGTACGCTGGATATCGTCACCCGTGGCGACCGCAGCGCTACCTTCGAGCTGGGCGCGCTGTCGGCCGATGGCCGACTGCCCGACCAGGTCGTGATCGACGTCTCGGCCGCCCCCAACGCGGCCGGGCAGGGCGCGGTGGCGAGCATCTATTTCAACGACTACCTGCTCGGTGCCAAGGTGCTGGCCACCGACGGCAAGCCGCAACGGCTGACCGCCAAGGTGCCCGCCTATGCACTGGCGGCCCGCAATGAAGTGAAGATCAGCTTCCTGCGCCAGCCGGCGCGGCCGTACTGCCACGATCCGGCCACCGCGTTCCCGGTGTCGATCCTGCCCAGCAGTCACCTGACCCTGGCCAAGCGCACGCTCGACAACGATTTCATCGGGGCCGCCAGCCAGCTCGCACACGCCAATGAGGTGTTCGTGCCGGCAACCTGGCTGCAGGACGCCCCGACGTCGCTGGACAAGGTGATCGCCATCGCCAGCGCGGTGGGCGTGTCGCCGCAGGCCGCCGAACTGAAGGTGGTGGCGGCCGGCAGCGCGATCAGCCCGGGCCAGCCGTACCTGGCCTTCGCCCTGGCCCCGTCCGGCACCACGCCGGCCGGTCTCAAGGACGGTCGCCTGGTGGTCAATGGCGGCGACGCGCCGCTGCTCGACGTGGCCGGACTCGACCACGCCGCCGCCGTGCAGGTCGTGGACGGCGGTGGCCACATCGGTGTGCTCTACAACGACCTTGGCCAGCAGGGGCCGTCGCTGGAGGCGCCGTTCCGGCTGCTGCGCGGCGACCTGGCCGTGCTCGATGGCAGCGGTGTCGTCAGCGATTTCGACAGCAAGGATCCCTACGGGGCGCGCGTGGCCGATGCCGGCAACCCGCAGCCGGTGTGGCAGCAGCACATGGTGTGGCTGCTGGTGCTGGTCGGGCTGGTGGTGTTCGCGCTGCTGGCCGCACGCGTCGCGCAGATCCGTCGTCGCCGCAAGTCCGGCAGCAGCGGGCACTGATCGGCCGTGAACGGTCTCCCCTGGGATATCCACCTGGCCAACTACTACGCCGCGCTGGAAACAGCCGCGGCGGTGGTAGCGGTGCTGATCCTGATCTCCAGCCTCGATGACCTGTTCATCGACGTCTGGTACTGGATCCGCGAAAGCTGGCGCACCCTGACCGTCAAGAAACGCCGCGACTACCGCCCGCTGACCCAACAGGATCTGCTGCAGCGGCCGGAGCAACCGCTGGCGATCATGGTGCCGGCGTGGGCCGAGTACGACGTGATCGCGCAGATGGTGGAAAACATGATCGATGTACTCGACTACCGCGAGTACATCGTTTTCGTGGGTACCTATCCCAACGATGCCGAGACCATCGCCGAAGTGGAGCGCATGCGTCGCCGTTACAAACGCCTGCGCCGGGTCGAGGTGCCGCATGCCGGGCCGACCAGCAAGGCCGACTGCCTGAACTGGCTGATCCTGTCGATCTTCGATTACGAGAAACGCCACGACATCGAATTCGCCGGGGTGATTCTGCATGACAGCGAAGACGTGCTGCACCCGATGGAGCTGCGCTTCTTCAACTACCTGCTGCCGCGCAAGGACATGATCCAGCTGCCGGTGACCTCGCTGGACCGCGAGTGGTACGAGCTGATCGCCGGTGTCTACATGGACGAGTTCGCCGAGTGGCACGCCAAGGACCTGGTGGTGCGCGAAAGCGTGTCCGGCATGGTGCCGTCGGCCGGCGTGGGCACCTGCTTCTCGCGCAAGGCGCTGCTGGCGCTGAGCGCGGCCACCGACAACCAGCCCTTCAACAACGACAGCCTGACCGAAGATTACGACGTCGGCGCGCGGCTGGCGGCGATGGGCATGCAGTCGATCTTCGCCCGCTTCCCGGTGCAGTTCCGCGTGCGCCGCCCGTCGTGGTTCGGCTGGGGGCCGGTGCGCGAGAGCACCCAGTCGATGGCGCTGTGCGTGCGCGAATATTTTCCCGACAACTTCCGTGCCTCGTACCGGCAGAAGGCGCGCTGGGTCCTGGGTATCGGCCTGCAGAGCTGGGAGACGCTGGGTTGGCGCGGCTCGCTGGCGACCAAGTACCTTTTGGCGCGCGATCGCAAGGGCATCATCACCTCGTTCGTCAGCATCCTCGCCTACTTCATCTTCCTGCAGCTGCTGCTGTTCTGGGTGCTGAAGATGACCGGGCTGTGGCATACCCAGTTTCCGACCATCTTCCAGGCCGGCACGTGGCAGATGAACATCGCCCTGATCACCACCGCCGCGCTGGCCTCCCGCGTGGTGCAGCGCTTCTACTTCGTCAATCTCCTGTATGGGTGGGAACATGCGTTGATGTCGATCCCGCGCATGGTGGTCGGCAACATGATCAACTTCATGGCCACCGCGCGTGCGTGGCGGATGTTCCTGCTCTACCTGCTGTTTGGCAAGCGCATGGTGTGGGACAAGACCATGCATGATTTCCCCAGCGCCTCGCAGCTGGTGCAGACCCGAAAGCGGCTGGGCGAACTGCTGACCACCTGGCAGGCGGTCGAACCGGAACGGCTGGAGCAAGCACTGCAACAGCAGCAGGGCGGCCGCCAGCAGCCGTTGGGCCGCATTCTGGTGTCGCAGGGCTGGCTCGACGATGAGACCCTGGCCGAGGCGATTGCCTTCCAGAGTGATCTGCCGCGCGCGTTGATCGACGTGGACTACCTGCGGGCCGGCGTGTTCCCGTTGTCGGTGGGAGCCTGCGTGCAGTGGCGGCTGTTGCCGCTGCCGGGCAGCACGCCCGGCACCCTGTCCATCGCCGTGGCCAACCCGCTGAACGGGGCCGAGCAGGCGCAACTGCTGCAGGATGTGGAGGCCACCGCGCTGGAGCAGTCGATCGCGCGCGAAAGCGAAGTCAATGCCGGCCTGCGCCTGATCAGTGGCGAAAGCTACCGCATCGATGCGGTGCCGCTGTTGGGTGATCTGCTGGTGGAAATGCGCTTGATCGCACGCGACCAGTTCGAACGTGTGCTGGACGAGTACAAGCCGCAGCGCGATGGCCGCATCGGCGACTACCTGGTCAAGCACGGCGTGGCCACCGAGGCGGCCATCGCCGAAGCGGTACGCGAGCAGCACCGCCGTTCCGGCCAACCCCAGTACAGCGCAGACGGAGAGCTGAAGGCATGAGGACCACCCTGCTTTCGAGCGTGATCGCGCTGAGCCTGTTCGGCCTGGGCAGTGCCGGCGTGCACGCACAGGAATCGCTGCCGCTGGCCGGCAATGCCTACCGCATTGCCGAGCAGGCCTTCGGCGCCTACGAGCGCGGCGACTACGCGCAGGCCTATCGCAACGCCACCGAAGCGGCGCGCCTGCGCCCGGACGTGGCGCGGCTGCGCCTGCTGCAGATCTACGCGGCGCAGAAGCTCGGTCGCAACGACGAGGCACGCGCGCTGGCCCAGCGCGCGATCGCCGACGGCATCAACGACCCGGCGCTGCCGGCGCTGGCGAGCGCGCCGCGTACGGGCAGTGGCGTGGCAGGCGCAGGGCGTGTCACCACCGCCGCCAGACCCACCGCTGCCGAGCTTGCCTACCAACGGGCTTTCGCGCTCGCCACCCAGGCCTACGAGGCCTAYAACAACGACCGCATGACCGAAGCGGCCAGCAAGGCCGAACACGCGTTCCGCCAGCAACCGCAGCAGGGTGCGTGGGCAACGCTGTGGGTGGCGTCGCTGGAAGCGCAGCAGCAACTCGAGCAGGCCGATGCCGCCGCCGCGACGGCGATCCAGCTGGGCGCACCGAACGTGGGCGACCTGCAGGCCAAGCGGGTTGCGCTCGGCCGCCAACGCGCGGTCAAGCCGGCGCAGGAAGCCTACCAGGCCCTCATCGCGCAGGATTTCGGCGCGGCAACCGGCTTTGCCAGGCAGGCGGTGGAGCGTGCGCCCGACGTCGCCTCGCACCGACTGCTGCTGATGACCGCGCAGATGCTCGATGAGCAGCTGCCGGCGGCCGAAGCCACGGCCGACCAGGCCCTGGACAACGACAGCGACGACACCGTCGCACTGGTGATGCGCGCCTACCTGCGCCAGCGGCAGATGAAATCCGCGCAGGCCAATGCAGACTTTGATGCCGCGCTCAAGCAGGACTGGCTGGACGCGCAGCAGCAACGCAACGTGCGTCTGCTGGCCGTGGACGCGGCACTTGCCGCCGGCGACCATGAGCGTGCCGTACGCCTGCTGCAGCCGCTGCAGCAGGGCAGCGACGCCGACCTGGATGCCGACAGCCGCAAGGCGATCGAGCAGGCGGTGGTTACGCGGGGCAAGGCCTTGCGCCATCCGCATGCCGCCACCGACCTGAGCCTGAGCGCGTACCCGGCACCGTTCCAGCAGTGCCGCGATACGCCTTACGGCACCCAATGCGAAGTGATGCCGGCCGATCTGCAGGGCGAGGGCGGCGCATCGCAGCGGGCCTATGCCGCCTTCGGTCGCCAGGATTACCAGGAAGCCATCCGGCAGGCGCAGCAGGCGCTCAACGATGATCCGGACAACCTCACCCTGCAGGCGCTGCTCACCACCACGCTGTCGGCCGGCGACCGCGCGCAGGCCGCGCAGGCGCGCCAGCGGCTGGATGCTGCCCTGGCCGCCAAACCGAATGATGCCGGCCTGCTGATGCAGCGCGGTTACCTCAACCAGCGGGTCGGCCAGCCCGAACAGGCCCTGGCCGATTTCCGCGCGGCCGAGGCCACCGGCAAGGCGCCGCCAACCGTGTTGCTGGACCAGGCCTATGCCAGCGCCGCCAGCGGCGACAACCGCCTGGCGGTCACCCTGTTGCGCGGTGCCATCGACAGTGCCGACGCCGGTACGTTGAAGCTGGACAAGGCGCAGCGCTACAACACCCGCAGCTCGATCGCCAACCTGTCGCGCGAGTGGGGCATCATCGCCTCGGCCGGCTATCGCGGTGCACGCCAGGCCGCCACCAACCTGGGCGGTGCGGCGATCAGCACGCCGGGCGATTCGGTGTTCGGCACGCTGGAAGCCTTCTGGCGGCCCTCGGCGACCAACAATCGGCACGGCACGCTGGAAGCCTATGCGCGTATCGCAAATACGCTCTACGACGGTGGCGGCACGTTCGAATCGATCAAGGCCGTGGACCCGTGTACGGGCGTGGCGACCGACGATGCACGTGAACGCGCCGAGCGCCTGAGCCGTTCGCGTTCGATCGCCGGCTGGCCGTCCACCATCGCCTCGTTCGGTGTGCGCTACGCGTTCGGCCAGACCGGCCTGAGTGCCGGCATCGAGCGCCGTCAGTTCGTCGGTACCGCCACCCGCAACGGCGGCATCTATCCCGATTCGGCGGCGATCCAGTGCCGCATCCAGGTCGAGTCGAACCGGCCGCTGCAGATCAACACGCTGGCCCGCTATCGGCTGGACAGCAACGCCGGCGGCTGGATGTCCTATCTCACCTACGGCTTCTACAAGGGCACCGGGGTCCGCACGGACGTCAACCAGTGGTGGACCGTCAGTGGTTACGCCCAGGCTGGCTACACCTGGGACGACAACGACGCGCACTTCACCATCGACAGTCTGGATGCCAACGGCGATCCGGCCCAGCGCATCCTCGCCTCCGACGGTCACCTGCGCCGCCAGCAATGGTTCGGCGCGGCCGAAGTGCGGGCGGGGCGCAGCTACCGCTTTGGAGCAGACCAGACCCGTTGGGTGGTCAATCCCTACCTGGTGGTGGGCGCGGACTGGATCGACCAGCGTTCCAAGGTGCGCGGCATCGAGTACCCGTTGATCGGCGTGCAGTCCTTCAACCTGTCCGATACCGCCAGCAGCTGGTCGCTCGGCGCCGGCCCGGGGATCGGCGTGCGCTACTGGTTCCGCGAAGACCATTACAACGCCGCGCGTTCGTACCTGGACTTGGGCGTGCAGTACCGCTTTGCCATCGGCGGCGGCGATACCCAGCGTGCCAAGGGCCTGTTCGCCACGGCCACGCTCTACTACTGATCATGCAGAAGGAATTGACGATGACCCTTGACCGTCGCAACGCCCCCCCGGCCCGACCGCTGCTGCGGGCCGTACTGTGCACCGCGCTGCTGGCCGCGGCGCCGCTGTCGGCACTGGCACAGGCCGCACCCGCGCCTGCTGCCGCCCCGGCCAGCCAGGATTCGTCCATCGTGATGATCGGCAAGGACGGCTGGCTGTTCCCGGCCTGGGGCAGCCTGACCGAGGTCGATGCCCCGGCGATCAACCGCAACACCCAGCTGATCGCCCAGGCACGCGCCGCGCTCGCCGCGGCGGGGGTCAAGCTGGAAGTACTGGTGCTGCCGGACAAGGCGCTGTTCTACGAAGACAAACTGCCCGATGGCAAGCGCATGAGCGATGCCGTGCGGGGTCGCTATGCGCTGGTCCACGACGGCCTGGTGAAGGCCGATGTCCCCGCGGTGGATGCACTGCAGGTGCTGCGCCAGGTCAAGCAGGGGGGCAAGGACGTGTTCTACCGCAGCGACCAGCATTGGACCCAGCCGGCCGCCGATGCGGTCGCCGTGGCGGTGGCCGCGCAGGTCCGCCAGCAGGTGCCACAGCTGGAGGGGCAGGCCGGTAGCGGCATGGCACTGGGCAGCGAGATCAAGGAACGCCGCTTCGGCGACCTGGCCGAGCTGTTCCTCACCGATGACCAGCGCAAGGCCATTGGCCGGGACACCTTCACCGTGCGCCGCCAGGCCGAACAGCAGTCGCTGCTCGACGACGCGCCGGCACCGGTGCATGTCACCGGGCACAGCATGGTGCAGCCGTATTTCGGTTTCCCGCAGAAACTCTCCAACGTGCTCGACCGGCCGGTGTCGGTGAACTGGAAGCCGGGCAACGTCGGGCACTGGGTGATGCTGCTGGAGTATCTGGAATCGCCCGAATTCCGCCAGCACAAACCCCAGGTGCTGGTCTGGCAGATGTTCGAGCCGTCCTACGTGCAGGGTCCGGAGGCGCGCGGCCAGTGGGACAACGCCTCGATCATGACCCCGCAGCAGTGGACCGCGCGCTTGAACAAGGCACTGGGGCAGTAAGGCGATGAGTGCACGTCCCGGCGCGCCTGCGCCCCTGCCACCGGCCGCGCCGGCCCGTGCCCACATCGCCACCGCGGTGGTGGTGATCGCGCTGCTGCTGATCGGCCTGCTTGCCGGCGGCTGGATGCTGGGCCATGCCAGGCTGCCGGCCGGCTCGCTGGCACCGGCGCGCTGGGCCGATGGCGCGGCGGGTCGCGCGATCAACGATGCGCTCAAGCTGCCCGTGCAGGCCCAGGCCGATCGGGTCACGGCCGCGCTGCGCTATCGCCTGCTCGGCGACCTCGGACCGCAGGTGGCGCTGGGCTGCCCGGACTGGCTGTTCTACCGCGATGGGCTGCGTCCGCAACCGGGCGCGGGCGCGGACGTGTTCACCCAGCGCGTGCGGCTGATGCAGCACTGGTCGAGCCAGCTCAAGGCGCAGGGCGTGCAGCTGCTGGTGGTGGTGGTGCCGGACAAATCGCGGATTGAACAGGCCCACACCTGCGGGCTGCGCACCTCGACCGCGATGCGTGCGCGCCTGGGCCAGTGGCAGCAGGCGCTGCGCGCTGCGCAGGTGCCGTCCACCGATCTGCTGCCGGTGCTGCAGGACGGGACGGCGCCGATGTTCTTCCGCACCGACGTGCACATGAACCGGATCGGCGCCCAGCGCGCCGCCGATGCCGTGGCCGGCTCCGCGCTGCCGCTGCTGGGGGGGCAGGGCGGGCAGGCCTTCGACGTGGGCGCGCCGGGTCCGGCCAAGCCGCGCATGGGCGACCTGATCGTGCTGGCCGGACTGGAACACGCACCACCGGCATGGCGACCGGCGCTGGACCGCGAGTCGGAGCAGGTGATCACCCCACTGCGCAGCGGTGGCCTGCTCGATGACACCCCGCCGGTGGAGGTGCTGCTGCTGGGCAGTTCCAATGGCCGTCGCAGCCTGTTCGCCGAACGCCTGGGCCATGCGCTTGGGCGCGAAGTGTGGAACCAGAGCCTGGATGGCGGCCAGTTCTCCGGCGCGCTGCTGGCGGCCTGGCCGCAGCGCGCGCAATGGCCGCCGACAGTACAGCTGGTGGTCTGGGAATTTTCTGAAATGGCCCTGTCCTTGCCGTTGACCGACGGTGAGCAGGCAACGCTGGCCGAGATCCACTGAGCGCTACGGACGATGCTTTTCAACTCTTTCCTGTTCCTGCTGGTCTTCCTGCCGATCGCGCTGGGCGTGCACTACGCCCTGGGTGCGGTGCGGCCGCGCCTGGCCGCGCTGTGGCTGTGCGTGGCCTCCATCGTGTTCTACGGCTGGTGGAACCCGCAGTTCGTGCTGCTGCTGTCCGGCTCGATCGTGTTCAATTACCTGATCAGCCTGGTGATCCTGTCACTGGCCAAGCGACCGAAGCTGCAGCTGCTGGCCACCGCGCTGGGCGTGGCCGCCGACCTGTTGCTACTGGTGCACTACAAGTATTTCGCGGCGATGGTGAACTTCGTCGGCGAGATGGGCTTCAACGTCGGCCCCATGGATGCGCTGATCCTGCCGCTGGGCATTTCCTTCTTCACCTTCACCCAGATCGGCTACCTGCTCGACTGCCGCGCCGGCGTGGTCAACGACCGCAGCCCGCTCAGCTACGTGCTGTTTGTGACCTTCTTCCCGCACCTGATCGCAGGGCCCATCCTCCACCACAAGGAGATGATGCCGCAGTTCAGCAAGCGCGAAACCTACCGCTTCCATGCCGACAACCTGTCGGTGGGCGGCATGCTGTTCGTGATCGGGCTGGCCAAGAAAGTGCTGCTGGCCGACACCATCGCCCCGTATGCCGATGCCGGGTTCGCGTCCACCGGCGATGTCCAGTTCTGGGGCGCGTGGGCCACCGCGCTGAGTTACGCGCTGCAGCTGTACTTCGATTTCTCCGGCTATTCGGACATGGCATTGGGGCTGGCGCGGATGTTCGGCATCCGGTTCCCGCTGAACTTCAATTCGCCGTACAAGGCGACCAGCGTGATCGATTTCTGGGCGCGCTGGCACATGACCCTGACCCGCTACATCACCGCCTACCTGTACTACCCGGTGGCCATGGCCGTGACCCGCTGGCGCACCCGCCATGGCCGCGCCACCGGCCCGACCGCAGTGGCCTCGGCCGGCGGCTTCCTGTCGATGATCGTGCTGCCCACGGTGTGGGCGATGGGCCTGGCCGGCATCTGGCACGGCGCCGGGCTGCAGTTCTTGATCTTCGGCCTGCTGCATGCCGGCTACCTCTCCATCAACCACGCCTGGCGCGTGTTCGTCGGCGGCCGCAAACCGGCCGCATTGCGCCAGCTGCGCTGGTACCAGCACGCCGGCTACGTGCTGCTGACCTTCGGCGCGGTGCTGGTGGCCCAGGCGTTCTTCCGTGCCGATGGCGTGCACGATGCCTGGGAACTGGTGCAAGGCATGTTCGGCGTCCGTGGCTGGGAAAGCATGGAGCAGCTGGGCTACCTGGGCCGCATGGGCCTGGCCGACGGCTGGCGGCTGCTGATGGGTCATCATCTGCAGCTGGTGTACATCGTGGTACTGCTGGTCATCGTCTGGGCCACGCCCAACGCGCAGCAGATCATGGGCGTGTACTCGCCCTCGCTGGCCAAGCCCAACCCGGCGCCGCGCGCGTGGATGCGCTGGCAGCCGAACCTGCCGTGGCTGGGCGTCATGCTGCTGATGTTGCTGCTGTGCCTGCTGAGCCTGCACAAAGAATCCCGTTTCCTCTATTTCCAGTTCTGACAAGGTGAACCCGATGGATATCCAGACCCTCCAGACCCAGTTGATCGACATCGTCGAGGCGGTGATCGGCACCCGCGTGCAGCCGGACGAATACATGGAGTCGCTGTTCGACTCGATGTCCAAGGTGCAGCTGATGGTTGAGGTCAAAGACCGCCTCGGCGTGACCCTGCCGGTGGATGAGATCGATGCACTGGTCGACTCGGTGCAGGTGCTGGCCGACTACGTGGCCGCGCACCAGCGCTGAGCCGTATCCCCCCTGCAGGAGCTGCGCGCATGCGATTCGATTTCGACAACTGCCGTTTCGTCGACCTGGACCATGCCGCGCATGCGCCAGCGCTGCACGATGCAGACGGCACGCTGGACTGGGCCGCACTGCATCGCGCCACCCTGGACTGGATCGTGCGCGCGCAGGTCGCGGGGGTCCGGCCGGGGTTTGCCCTGGTGATCTCCGGGCACAAGCAGTCCGCCTTCGTGGTGGCCATGCTCGGCTGCCTGCAGATGGGCGTCACCTACGTGCCGGTGGACACCATCAATCCGCCCGCGCGGTTGCAGCGCATCACCCAGCTGACCCATGCCGGCGCGGTCTACGATGCGGCCACCGATACCTTCGGGCCGGGCGCCGATGCACCGCGCGCGTTGCGCGTGCCGGACCTGGCGTACGTCATGTTCACCTCCGGCAGCACCGGGGACCCCAAGGGCGTGCAGATCGGCCGCGACAGCGTGGCGCTGTTCACCGGCTGGATCCGCGACTGCCTGCAACTGGGCCAGGCACCGGCGTTCCTCAACCAGATGCTCTTCAGTTTCGACTTCTCGCTGTTCGACCTGTGCGGTGCGCTGGGCCTGGGCGGCAGTTGCGTGCTGTGCCCGCGCGAGGTGATCGCCGACAGCGAGCGTTTCGTTGAACACCTGCGCCATTCGGCGGTGGCGGTGTGGGCCTCCACGCCCTCGTTCGTACGCCAGCAGATGCTCAACCCACGCTTCAATGCCGAGCATCTGCCGTCGTTGCAGGTGTTCGTGTTCGGCGCCGAATCGTTGACCCCGCGCGTGGCAGAGGAATTGTGGGCGCGCTTCCCGCAGGCGCGCATCATCAATTCCTACGGCCCCACCGAGGCCACCTGTTCGACCACCTGGGTCGAGATCGATCCGGCCTTGCGCGCGGCCGCCCCCAACCCGTTCCCGATCGGCGTGGCCAAGCCCTATGCGGAGGTGTTCATCGACGATGGCGAAATCTGCATGGCCGGCGACCACGTCATGCGCGGCTACCTGGATCGTCCGGACCTGGACCAGGGCGTGCTGTTCGACCACCAGGGCAAGCGCGCCTACCGCAGTGGCGACCTCGGCGATCTTGACGAACAGGGCCGGGTGTATTTCCGCGGCCGCAAGGACGACCAGATCAAGCTCAACGGCTACCGCATCGAGCTGGCCGAAGTGGACGCCTGCCTGTCGACACTGGACGGCGTGGTGGCGGGTGCGGCGGTGGTGCTGCGCCGCCCCGACGGCAGCCTGGTGCGGATGATCGGCTTCGTCGAACTGGCCCAGCCCGGCGACGGCCTGGTGCAGCCGCTGCCGGCCGCGCTGCAGGACTGGAAGGAACAGCTCGGCCGCCGCGTTCCGCCCTACATGATTCCCTCCGAACTGATCGCCGTGGATGCGTTGCCCACCGGCAACAGCAACAAGGTCGACCGCAGACAACTGGAGCAGCGCTATGCCTTGGCGCGCACGCTCCGCAGCCAGGAACCCAGACCATGAAGCTCCCCCTGATCCCGCTCGCCGCCGCCTTGTTCGCGCTTTCCCCGCTGGCCGCCCACGCGCAGCAGGGGGGCCAGGAAGGCCGTCTCGCGCAGCTGTATGCGCCGCGGCCGCCGGCCGGTTCGGCCTTCGTCCGCGTGCTCAACCCGGGCAGCGCCGCGCTCAAGGTCGCCGTCGGCAACGGTGCCGAGCAGAGCATCGGCCCCGCCACCCGCGCCACCCGCTACGCCATCGTCGAAGGCGGCAAGCCGTTCAACCTGCGCGTGGCCGGCAAGGCCCGCAGCCAGGCCCAGGTCGCCGCCGGCAGCTTCACTACGCTGGTGCTGGATGCGTCCACGCCGACCAAACCGCTGGCGGTATTGGCCGATGGCGGCGGCACCAGCGACGCGCTCAAGGCCGAGATCCGGTTCTACAACCTCGCCAGCGGCTGCACGCAGGGCCGCCTGGCCATGGCCGACAAGGGCGCGGTGGTGTTCCCCGCCGTCGCGGCCGGCAGCAGCAGCGCGCGCGGCATCAACCCGGTCAAGGCGCGCCTGGTCGCTGGCTGCGGCAGCAAGGACAGCGCACCGCTGGCGCTGCCGGCGCTGCAGCCTGGCGATCACTACAGCCTGTTCCTGACCGGCACGGCCGCTGCCCCGGTGCTGCAGGGCCAGCTGAGCGGCACCGATGCGGTGGGCCGCTGATCCCATGTCCGAGCGTTCCGTTTTCCGCGACGACCACGCCCTGTTCCGCGCGCAGGTGCGTCGCTTCATCGACAGCGACATCGCGCCGCATTACGCACAGTGGGAGCGCGATGGCATCACCCCGCGGTCGCTGTGGCGCGCCGCGGGCGAGGCCGGCCTGCTCAACTGCCAGCTGCCCGAGCCCTACGGCCTGGGCGGCGACTACGGGCATGCCGCGTGCGTGACCGAAGAACTGGCGCGCGCCAATTACCTGGGCATCGGTTTTTCGATCCATTCGGACATGGTGGCGCCGTACCTGATGCAGTACGGCAGCGACGCACTGCGTGATGCATGGTTGCCGGCGATGGCGCGTGGCGAGGCGATCGGTGCCATCGCCATGACCGAACCCGGCGCCGGCAGCGACCTCAAGGCGATCCGTACCCGCGCCGAGCACCAGGGCGATCATTACCTGTTGAACGGCCAGAAGACCTGGATCACCAACGGCAGCAATGCCGATGTGGTGGTGGTGGTGGCGACCGTCGCGCCGGAGCTGGGTGCGCGCGGGTTGACGCTGTTCTGCGTGGATACTTCCTGGCCCGGCGTCACCCGTGGCGCGCCGATGCCCAAGATCGGACAGCACGCGCAGGACACCAGCGAGCTGTTCTTCGACAACGTGGTGGTGCCCGCGTCGCACCTGCTGGGTGAAGCGCAGCGCGGCTTCGATTATCTGGGTGAACAACTGGCGGCCGAGCGGCTGGCCATCGCGCTGCGTGCGGCGGCCTCGGCCGAAGGCATGCTGGCCGAGACGGTGGCCTACGTGCGCCAGCGCAAGGCGTTCGGGCGCTTCCTGATCGACCACCAGAACACCCGCTTCGTCCTCGCCGATGCGGCCGCCAAACTGGCGATGCTGCGCAGTTTCCTCGACCAGTGCCTGGGCGAGCAGATGCAGGGGCGGCTGGATGCCACGATGGCGGCGATGGCCAAGCTCAACGCCACCGAACTGCAGGGTACGGTGCTCGATGACCTGTTGCAGCTGCATGGCGGCTACGGCTACAGCAGCGAGTACGGCATCGGTCGCGCCTGGACCGACGCGCGCGCGCTGCGCATTTTCGGTGGCAGCAGCGAGATCCTGCGCGAGATCATCGGCCGGACGCTGTAACGCGCGTACGGCACGAACCTGCCGGTACCCACTGTTGGTCGGTACCGGGGGACGCCCTACAGACCCCAGTGCCGGCGCAATGCCTTGGCCTGCGGCGTGTCCTGCGACAGCCACGGGTCCAGCGCGTACACCAGCACATGTTCGGCACCGCTGTCGCGGGCCCAGGCCAGTTGCCGTTCGATGCGCGCGGCATCGGCGGTTTCGCCCTTGAACTGGGTGCCGTCGGTGTTCTCGCCGGGCAGTTCGCGGAACAGCTCCACGATCGCATCGAAGGCCACGCCGCGCTGTTTCAGCATCGCCAGCAGCGGCCGCAGTTCCTGCACATTGCCCGCACCGGCCACCCCGACCCCGTCCTGCACCATCGGCCGCAATGGCACCTGGTCGAGCAGGCTGGCCCAGACCGTTTCCAGCCGTCCGCTGGTCTGCAGCCGGCTGAAATAGGTCGACACCGCGCAGTCGCCACCCTGTGCGTGCGCGGCCTGCTGCAGTCCGTGCAGCCACTGCCCCAGCCATTGCACGCGCGCTGGATCGGCCCAGTGGTATTGCTCGATTTCATACGGCAGGTACCAGCCGCCGAAGGCCTGCAGACGCGCCCACGGTGCCTGTGCCAGCCACTGCTGCGCGCGCGTCAGGGTCTGGGCGAAGAACGCCTGCAGGGTGGCGTCATCGCCGCCGATCGCCTTCCACCACGACTGCTCGAACGGCAGCCCGACCCGCACGGTGATGCCCGCTTCACCCGCAGCGGTGAACAGCATCCGCAGGCTCGCATCTGGCAGCTGCCAATCGCCCTCGGGCGCGCCATGGATGCCGGTCCATTGCAGCACCAGCTGTCTGCAGCCCAGCCGCTTTGCCAGCTGCACCGAACGCTGCCAGTCGGCCATCGTCCAGTCCAGGTGGCTGCGCCAGGGCTGCAGGAAGGTGCCATCCACCTGCGCGGGCATCGAACAGCCGGGCAGGGTGGCCAGCATGCCGACCGCCGGGGCCAGCAGTGCGGCACGCAGCAGGCGGCGGCGCAACGGCGAGCACGGATCGGCAGGCAGGCGGGCATCGGTCATGCCCCATCATCCCAGAGCCACGTTGCGGAGGGGTGAACCGCCGCGCGCCGCGGCGGCGCCGCAGTCATTCCAGTGCGTAACGCAGCACGAACAACCCGGCTACCAGCCACACCGCCGGATGCACCTCGCGCCAGCGACCGGTGCCGGCCTTGAGCACCGCATAGGCGATGAAGCCGAAGGCCAGGCCGTTGGCGATGGAGTAGGTGAACGGCATCGCCAGCGCACACAGGGCGGCCGGCACCGATTCGGTCAGGTCGTTCCATTCCACGTCGACCAGCTCGCGCAGCATCAGCCCGGCCACGAACAACAGGGCTGGGGCCGTCGCGTAACCGGGCACCATCGCCGCCAGTGGCGAGAACAGCAACGCGGCCAGGAAGAGCGCGGCCACCACCAGTGCGGTCAGCCCGGTGCGGCCACCGGCCTGCACGCCCGAGGCGCTTTCGGCAAAGGCGGTGGTGCTGCTGGTGCCGAGCAGCGAGCCGGCCACGATCGCGGTGCTGTCGGCCAGCAATGCGCGGCCGAAACGCTTCTGCGCGCCCGGCAGCTTGAGCAGGCCCGCACGTCCCACCACGCCATACAGCGTGCCGGTGGCATCGAACACTTCCACCAGCACGAACACCAGCACCACCTGCAGCAGCACCGCGATGGGCGCGCCGCCGTCGTGATGCAGCAGGCCGGGCAGGTCCAGTTGCAGGAAGGTCGGGGCCAGGCTCGGCGGCAGCGAGATCATCCCGTGGAACTGCACGTCACCGAGCAGCCAGGCCGCGCCGGTCACCGCCAGGATGCCGATCAGGATCGCACCGCGCACCTTGCGTGCTTCCAGGATCGCGATCAGCAGGAAGCCGGCCAGCGCCAGCAGCGGGGTTGCCGTATTGAGCGGGCCGAGTGCCACCAGGGTGTCGGTGTTGGCGATGATCACGCCGGACTTCTGCAGCGCGATGATCGCCAGGAACAGGCCGATACCGGCCACGATCGCCGCGCGCAGCGAGGCGGGAATGCCCGCCACCAACCACGCGCGCACGCCGGTCAGCGACAGCAGCAGGAACACCAGTCCGGAAATGAAGACCGCCGCCAACGCCTGCTGCCACGGCAGCCCGGCGGCACCGACCACGGTGAAGGCGAAGAACGCATTCAAGCCCATGCCCGGGGCCATGCCGACCGGGAAATTGGCGGCAAACGCCATCACCAGCGAGCCCAGCGCGGCGGCCAGGCAGGTGGCGACGAACACCGCACCGGGATCCATGCCGGTGGTGGCCAGGATGTCCGGGTTGACGAAGACGATGTAGGACATCGTCAGGAAGGTGGTCAGGCCGGCCAGCAGTTCGGTGCGCACGGTGGTGCCGTGCTGCTGCAGCTGGAACAGGCGCTCGGGGAGGGACATGGGGGAACCTCGTGACGATAAGGCGTCACGACCAACGGTCGTGACCTACCGGAATGCAAACGGCCGCGCAGTGCGCGGCTGTGTCATGACCAACGGTCATGACCTACCCAAATGCAAACGGCCGCGCAGTGCGCGGCCGTTTTTCTTCTCTTATTTCAGCGCCTTGAAGCGCAGGCGCTTGGGCGCGGCGTCGTCGCCCATGCGGCGGCGCTTGTCTTCTTCGTACTCGCGGTAGTTGCCCTGGAAGAACTCCACRTGCGAGTCGCCTTCGAAGGCCAGGATGTGGGTCGCGATGCGATCCAGGAACCAGCGGTCATGCGAAATCACGAAGGTGTTGCCCGGGAACTCCAGCAGCGCATCTTCCAGCGCACGCAGGGTTTCGATGTCCAGATCGTTGGACGGTTCATCGAGCAGCAGCACGTTGCCACCCTGCAGCAGGGTCTTGGCCATGTGCAGGCGGCCACGCTCACCACCGGACAGCGAACCGACCAGCTTCTGCTGGTCCTGGCCCTTGAAGTTGAAGCGGCCGATGTAGGCGCGCGACTGGATCTCCACGCCATTGATGTTGAGGATGTCCAGGCCGCCGGCGATTTCCTGGAAGACGTTGTGGTTGCCCTCCAGCGCGTCGCGGCTCTGGTCCACATAGGACAGCTTCACGGTCGGGCCGACCACGATCTCGCCGGTATCGGGCTTTTCCTGGCCGGTGATCATCTTGAACAGGGTCGACTTACCGGCACCGTTGGGGCCGATGATGCCCACGATCGCGCCACCGGGCACCAGGAAGTTCAAGTCGTCGAACAGCAGGCGGTCGCCGAACTTCTTGGAGACGTTCTTGAATTCCATCACCGCATTGCCCAGGCGCTCGCCCGGCGGGATGAAGATTTCATTGGTCTCGTTGCGCTTCTGGTAATCCACCGACTGCAGTTCTTCCAGGCGGGCCAGACGGGCCTTGCCCTTGGTACGGCCGCCCTTGGCATTCTGGCGCGACCATTCCAGTTCCTTCTGGATCGCCTTCTGGCGGGACTTTTCCTGGTTGTCTTCCTGACGCAGGCGGTCGTCCTTCTGGGTCAGCCAGTCGGTGTAGTTGCCCTTCCACGGAATGCCGCGGCCGCGGTCCAGTTCCAGGATCCACTCGGCGGCGTTGTCCAGGAAGTAGCGATCATGGGTGACGGCCACGACGGTGCCGGTGTAGCGCGCCAGGAACTGTTCCAGCCATTCCACGGACTCGGCGTCCAGGTGGTTGGTCGGTTCGTCGAGCAGCAGCATGTCCGGCTTCTGCAGCAGCAAGCGGCACAGCGCCACGCGGCGCTTTTCACCGCCGGACAGGGTGCCCACGACGGCCTCCCACGGCGGCAGGCGCAGGGCATCGGCCGCCACGTCCAGCTGGTTTTCCAGGGTGTGCGCATCGCCGGCGGCCAGGATCGCCTCCAGGCGCTCCTGTTCCTTGGCCAGCTTGTCGAAGTCGGCGCCTTCCTCGGCATAGGCCAGGTAGACGGCGTCCAGCTGGGCCTGGGCCTGCAGCACTTCGCCGACGCCTTCCTCGACCGCTTCACGCACGGTCTTGGTCGGGTCCAGCTCCGGTTCCTGGGCCAGGTAACCGACCTTGATGCCGGCCTGCGGGCGGGCTTCGCCCTCGAAGTCGGTGTCCACGCCGGCCATGATCTTCAGCACCGTGGACTTGCCGGAGCCGTTCAGGCCCAGCAGGCCGATCTTGGCACCCGGGAAGAACGACAGCGAGATGTCCTTGATGATCTGCCGCTTGGGCGGGACCACCTTGCTGACGCGGTTCATGGTGTAGATGTATTGCGAGGACATGAGGTCTCCGAAGGCGCAACCCTGAGCCCGTTCCGAGCGGAACAGGAACAGATGGATAAAAGGGGTACCCCCGATTATAGCCGGAAGCGATGACAGCCGCCGGTGGCCCCATGGGGCGGGGCTTGCCGCCGCCTGAATGGGCGGTCAAACGGCATAAACTGGAAACCGTTTCCAGCCGGAGACCGTTCAGATGACCTGCGCATGATGGAGCCATCAATCCACCAAGCGAGGCCAATCATGAGCATCAATCGATTTGTGGTCGGGGCCGTCGCCTCGCTGCTTGCCCTGGGTGCAGTGGCCCCGGCCTTCGCCGACGACGACCATCGTGGCCGTGGGCATGACCGCCACGACCGTCATGACGATCGCCGTTACGACCGTCATGATCGCCGCGACTGGCGCGATGACCGCCGCGAGGCGCGGCATGATCGCCGCTACTACGACAACCGCGGCCACTACCGCCCGGCGCCGCCGCCGCCGCGCGTGGTCTATCGTCCGGGACCCGGTCGCGGCTATGGGTGGGCGCGCGGTCACCGCTACAACGAGTACTACCGTGGCCCGGTCTACGTGGTCAACGACTACAACCGCTACTCGGTCCGTCGCCCGCCGTATGGCCACCACTGGATCCGCGATGACCGCGGCAACCTGCTGCTGGTCGCCATCGCTACCGGCATCATCGCCGACTACGTGATCAACAGCCGGTAAGCCGGCAGTTTCTGGCCACCTCATGCGGCGCCCTCCGGGGCGCCGTATGTCGTTCGGATATCGCGTGGCATGGCTTGGAAGAGCTTCTTCTTCTATGTGCGTTCCATGCGCTTGGCGTGCGTTGAGCTTTTTCAGACGCGGCCGTCGGTGGGTCGGGCGCTGGGCCCCCATGCCCTTGGAGGCGAAATAAAGGAGGAGGCCGCGCAGCGGCCGGGGGACATTCGCCGGAAAGGGCATGGGGGCCCAGCGCCCGACCCACCGACCCGCCAGAAAAGCCTGGCTTCTGCCTGCGCACCGCGAGCCGAGCCCCGTAGCGGCCGGTAGGCTTCTGGGCAAAATCAAGGAGGAGGCCGCAGGCCGGGGGACATTTGCGCCAGGGGCCTACCGGCCGCTACGGGGCCCTCACGCGCGCGACACTCCCGATCGGAGACGCCACCAGATCCAAAGGGCGCCGGGACTGCCCGAGCATCCAACGCCGCGCACCCTCGGCTGTGGTCCCTGGAACGCGACGCTCCCCTCCATTGAGAAAAGAAAAAAAAGGGCGCGCCTACAGGCGCGCCCTTTGATGGCTGCGCCGGCCATTGGCCGGCACACCCGCTTCCCGCTCACGTCAGAAGCCGACCGACCAGTCCAGCTGGGCACCAACGTCACGCTGCCCATCCCCATCGCGCCCCTGCACCTGCAGCGACACGCGGCTGTTGGCGGTCGGGCTGACCGCCACCCCGAGCTGGGCCAGCACACTGCTGCGTGCCAGCGGTGCACCGGTGATGGCGAAGTCCTGCGTGCCCGCCACGAAACGGGCGGTCGCCGTCGGCAGGCGGTCGCCGTCGGCGTACTGCCAGCCCACGCGTGCGGTCAGCACGGCCTTGTCCTGCTCGCCGCCACTGATATCCCAGTCCGCCTTCAACGCCGCCAGACCGGTACGGTAACGGCCATCGGAAGAGGCGATTCGCAGCGCGCTATGGCCACCGTGTTCCTGGCTGCCATCGCTTTCCAGACGCACCTGGGCCAGCTCGATTTCCGGCGTCAGCTGCAAACGCGGTCCGCCGAACGTCCAACCGGCACGCACGAAAGCAGTAGTGGCGGTGGCATCTTCGCGGGCCGACAGCGTCTCGGCGAACGTCGTGCCGATCTGGGCTGTGCGGGTGCTGTCGGTGCGGTAGTCCGCGCGGGTCACCCCGCCGCGCAGGCGCAGCCCCAGCCAGCCATAGTCGGCGTAGACGCCGTACTCGGTCGCATCGGTCTCGGCGCGTGCGTCGCGCTCGCGCAGGCGGGTGTCCAGCTGCTGCTGGCCGGCGGCCACGCCGAACTCCAGCGACTCGCCCACCTGCCAACCGGCACCAGCCATAAGCCCGTGCTGCTGCGCGCGCGTGCCGACATTGGCGGCAGTGGCGTCAGTGCGCCGTTGCCCGCCACTGCCGGCCAGCCACACGCGCACGCCCGGTGCGATGCCGCCGCTGATCGCGCGGCCATCCAGGTGGCGGTCGATGCCGTCGTGCAGGAAGCGGTTCTGCAGCAGCGTGCCGCGGTTGGCCGCATGCACTTCACCGCTGAGGCTGTCGAAGGCCGGCACCACCTGCGGCACTTCCAGGCGCACCACTGCGTCATAGACCGCGTTGCCGGTACCCAGCGCTTCCACGGCGCCGGCCACCGCCTTCTGGTTGTCGTTGACCACCACGTCCGGGAACGTCAGCTGCACGTCCGGCATCGATACGTCGTTGCGCGCCATCGTCAGGTAGACGTTGTTGGCGTCGTAAGCCAAGCTCGGATCGAGGAAGGCGAAGTTGCTGCTCACCCCGGCGAAGGTGCCCTGCACGCCGTCACCGGCGCTCAACACGGTGTAGCGTGTGGACACCTTCCAGTCGCCGGCCGCAGCCACCGCCACGGTGCCCGCACCACCCAGCGTGGCCACGCCCGCCACGTCCACGCGGTCGCTGCTGCCGTCGGCGGCGACATCGACGCGATAGGTCGCGCTCGGGTCGAACACCAGATCGCCGGTAACCGTCAGCCGGCCCACGCCCATGTTCGGGCCCGGGTCCAGCGTGCTGCCCGAGCGCAGGTGCACGTTGCCCACCCGGCCACTGCCGGCCAGGTACGCCGCGTTGTCCAGGTTCACCTGGCCGCCGAGCGCGCCGTCCACCATCAGGCGGCCGCCATCCACCACCGTGGTCCCGGCGAAGGCACTGCTGTCCCCGGTCAGGGTCAGCCAATGGCGCCCCTGCGCGAAGGTGCCGGTGCCGCTCAGTTGCCCGGCGTACTGCAGCACGCGGGTGGTGTCGATCTGGAACGTGCCGGCACTGCCGATGGCGATGTTGCCGGTGGGCAGGGCATTGCCGGTGGCCAGCACGCGGCCGTCGTCAATGCGGGTGGCGCCGCTGTAGGCGCTGCCCGCCATCACCAGCTCGCCGCCATCGGTCTTGACCAGCACGCCACCGGCGCTGGCACGCACGTTGCCGGCCAACGTGGCACGGCTGGCGGTGCCGACGGACACGGCCACTTCGCCGCGCAGCTGCACGCTGTTGTCCAGCGCCACCGCATCACCCAGTTCCAGTCGCGTGGCATCGTCCAGGGTCACCAGGCCGGTGCCCAGCGCCTTGCTGCCATAGACCGCCAGGGTCCCCGCATCGACCACCGTGCCGCCGCTCCAGCCACTGCTGTCCACGCTCATGGTGAGGCTGCCGGCCCCGGTCTTGCGCAGCTGGCCGTTGCCACTGACGGCACGCTGCATGAGCACATTGTTGACCGTCTCCATGGTCGAATCGGCCGCCAGCAGCACGTTGCTGTCCACGCGCAGCACGCTGTTGGCACGCAGCGTGCCACCGCCCAGTTCGAGGGTGCCGGTGCCATTGCCGGTGGTGATGCTGGCCGGCAGCGCGCCGCCGACTGCGAGCACCGCCTGCGGGCCGACTACCAGGGTGCCGACGCCCAACGCGTTGCCGCCCAGCAGGATGTTGCCGCGCACGGTTGCCGTGGCGCCATCGGCGATATCCACGCGCCCCCAGCCATTCACGCCGATCCGCAGCGACGCGGCGTCCAGGCGCGAGCCCGTGCCGGTCACCGAGGCGGTGCCGACGCCGCTGGCGGCCAGGCCGAACGTGGTGGCGTCCAGGCTGACCGCGCCGCCGTTGGAGACGTCGATCGCACCGATGCCCGCGTTGCCGATCACCGCGACGCTGCCGGTCTGGACAAAGCGCGCGTCGGTGCCGGAGACCCGCAGGTCGCCGCGTGAGCGGTCGCTCGCCGAGCGCGCCTGGTTGCCGATGTACAGCGCGCCGCGCACTTCTACGCTGGCACCGTCCTCGACCTTCACCGTGCCTTTACCGAGCTGGCCGATGTAGAGCACGTCGGTGTTCACCCACCGGCTGCCGGTGCCGGAGATCTCGGCCAGGCCCACGCCGGTATCGGTGTTGCCGACGTAGCCGGCGAGGCTGGTCATCTGCGCCCCATCGAGGATGCGCACCGTGCCGTTGCCCTGGTTGCCCAGCAGCAGGTTGCGATCGGTGCGGAACAGCGACTGCGCGCCGCTGACGTTGACCGTGCCCACGCCGCTGATGGCGGCGCCGATGTAGGAATCCAGGCCGATCGACAGCGTGCCGCCGTTGTCGATGTCGACCAGGCCCCGGCCGAGATGGCCGACGCCGAGGGTGGTGAGCGAGGTCCAGGTCGACCCCGCACCGGAGATCAGCACCCGCCCGTCGGCGGTGGCGGCGGTGCCGCCGTCACCGGTGCCGACGAAGATGGTCCCCGAGGTCAGCGTGCCGCCGGCCAGGACCGACAGGTCGCCCCGGCTGGCATAGCCGACGTGGAGGTGGTCGGTTTCCTCGCCAGGCTGGGACACCACCGCCGTGCGGCTGCCGTCGATATAGGCGGCCACCGAGCCGGCGGTGGGTTCACCGAATTCCCAGTTGCCGCCCGTGCCCCAGTCGTTGTTGATCGAGGCGCGCCACTCGTTCCAGCCGTTGACGCCGGCCAGCGCGGCCGGGGCCATGCAGGCCAGCGCGATGCCGGTGACCAGCGGTGCCAGGCGCGGCGCGCGGCGCGCACTGCGCGCGCCTGCACGGCCGCCGCCACGGGCGAATTCGGATACCACCTGCACGCACTTGAGCGCGTGGTTGAAGACCACGCGGTAAACATGATTCACAGCCAACCCCTGTTTTGATCTGAATCGGCGGTATCGGCCGTCGGCTGAACGACTTTAGGGTTTGAAATCGATTAATCTGAATAATTCAAGGAACGGCGTCGCATATCCCGTGTTTGCCCTGTACCTGCCCGACCGTCAGGCGGCCGGTCGACCGGCACGGGCCAGTCATGGGCGACCGGGCTTACAATCAACGGCTTGTCGTTTCTCTCATCCAGCCTGGAGTAACCGATGTTCCCGCGTGACGTCCGCATCGAAACCTACGATCCCGAACTGGCCAAGGCCATCGCCGCCGAAACCCAGCGCCAGGAAGACCACGTCGAGCTGATCGCCAGCGAGAACTACACCAGCCCGGCGGTGATGGAAGCCCAGGGCAGCCAGCTGACCAACAAGTACGCCGAAGGCTATCCGGGCAAGCGCTACTACGGTGGCTGCGAATACGTGGACATCGCCGAGCAGCTGGCCATCGACCGCCTCAAGCAGCTGTTCGATGCCGACTACGCCAACGTGCAGCCGCACAGCGGTTCGCAGGCCAACCAGGCGGTGTATTTCGCGCTGCTGCAGCCGGGCGACACCATCTTGGGCATGTCGTTGGCCCACGGCGGTCACCTCACCCACGGTGCCAAGGTCAATGCCTCGGGCAAGCTGTTCAACGCCGTGCAGTACGGCGTGGACGAGGCCGGCCTGATCGACTATGACGAGGTCGAGCGCCTGGCCGTCGAGCACAAGCCGAAGATGGTCGTCGCCGGTTTCTCGGCCTATTCGCAGGTGGTGGACTGGGCGCGCTTCCGCGCCATCGCCGACAAGGTCGGTGCCTACCTGTTCGTGGACATGGCCCACGTGGCCGGCCTGGTCGCCGCCGGTGTCTACCCGAGCCCGCTGCCGCACGCCCACGTGGTCACCTCGACCACCCACAAGACCCTGCGCGGTCCGCGGGGCGGCATCATCATCGCCAAGGGTGCCAGCGAAGAGCTGCAGAAGAAGCTGCAGTCGATCGTGTTCCCGGGCATCCAGGGCGGCCCGCTGATGCACGTCATCGCCGGCAAGGCCGTGGCGTTCAAGGAAGCGCTGGAGCCGGGCTTCAAGGCCTACCAGCAGCAGGTGGTCAAGAACGCCCAGGCGATGGCCAACACGCTCATCGCGCGTGGCTACAAGATCGTCTCCGGTGGTACCCAGAATCACCTGATGCTGGTGGACATGATCGGCAAGGACGTGTCCGGCAAGGATGCGGAAGCTGCCCTCGGCCAGGCCCACATCACCGTCAACAAGAACTCGGTGCCCAACGACCCGCGCTCGCCGTTCGTGACCTCGGGCCTGCGCCTGGGCACCCCGGCCGTCACCACCCGTGGCTATCTCGAGCAGGACTGCGTGGACCTGGCCAACTGGATCGCCGACGTGCTCGACGCCCCGGCCGATGCGGCGGTGATTGCCCGCGTCCGCGACGCGGTCAGCGCGCAGTGCCGCAAGTACCCGGTTTACGGCTGAGGATGGACGAGGGCCGCCAGCGTCGTCGATACGCGCTGGTGGCGGGTCTATTGGGTGTTCCCGGTGCTGGCTGCGCTGGCGCCGGTGCAACGCTGCTGGTCGGCACTGCCGCATGGGAAGGCGCGCGGTGGTCTGCGCTGCTTGGGCTGGCCTGCTGGCTGGCCCTGATCGCTTGGGCCGTGCTGAGCTGGCGCTACCTGCGGCGAGGTCGCGAGGGCCTGCGCGCGGGTCGGTGGCCGTTCTGGGACCGGTCGCTGTGGGCACTGCTCATCCTGGGCCTGATCGCCGCCGGCTGCATGCTCGCGATGTCGGGCCTGCTCGTGCTTGGTGGCCTGATGAATCGGGAACCAGGCATGATCGCGACCGGCGCCATCCTGCTGTTGTTTGGCCCGGCGCTGATGTGGCCAGTCACCCTGCTGCTGCAGGCACGTGCTGGATACTGACGCTCACAGCCAAGAGGCCCCGATGCCGACCGTCGACGATGTTCGCCACCAACGCCTCTACCTTGCCCAAGCGCTGGTGTTGGGCGTGCCCGCGGTGTTGGCCGGCGGTGGGCTGGCGATCCTGGCGATCTGGGCGTTTTTCACCCGACGCACCTATATGGGGGCCAGTGAAGGCCCGCTCCTGCTGATCTGGAGCGTGGCTGGCCTGTGCGGGCTGCTGGCCTGGCTATGGCTGAGTGGCGTGTACCTGCGGCGCGGGCGCAGCGGTCTGCGGCATGCCGGCGCGCTGGCGTGGGCTGGTCTGGGCCTGGGCATGCTTGGCGCGCTCGGGGTAGCCGGTTTCATTGCATTCGCCCTCGTCAACGGCAGCCCGTGGCAGGTGCTCGGTTACCTGGTGTTCGGCCCGCTGCTGCTCTTTCCCAGTGCGCACCTGGTGTGGCTCGCACGAGGGCAGATGCGCTGAGCGCATGCACCGAGAACATTTCTGCGGTGAGGGAGCCTCGATACGCGATCGGTGGATCGACGTGTGAAGACCGGCGACTGGCGCATCTGGCGTGATCCAGGCGCAGGCTGCAGCCGAGGGCAGGGCCTCCAGCACTTGATATTTGCTGCCGGCAGGCCTTCTCAGGTACCGTTGCGACGCTGCCGTGACCACGGCATGACGTTTTCCTGATGCAAGGCGTTCCATGTACTGTCCGTTCTGCCAGCATGCCGATACCCGTGTGATCGATTCTCGCGTCTCTGAAGACGGGGCGACGATCCGGCGTAGGCGTGAGTGCGAGGCCTGCAGCGAACGCTTCAGCACCCTGGAAACCATCGAACTGAAGCTGCCGGCGATCGTCAAGAGCGACGGCAGCCGTGAAGCGTTCGATGCGCGCAAGGTGCGCAGCGGCTTCGACCGCGCGCTGCAGAAGCGGCCGGTGCCTGAAGACAAGATCGAGCTGGCGGTGCGCGCGGTGATGCAGCAGGCGCGGATCTGCGGCGAACGTGAAATCCCCTCGATCAAGGTCGGCGAGTTTGTGATGAACGAACTGCGCAAGCTCGACCATGTCGGCTACGTGCGCTTTGCTTCGGTGTACCGCAGCTTCGAAGACGTGGCCGATTTCCGCGAAGAAATCGAGAAGCTCGAACGTGAGCTTCCTTCCAGCACCGAACAGCTGCAGTTGCTCGGCGATGTGATCGCGCTGACCAAGAAGAAAAAGGGCTGAGCCCGGCCGCATCGCGGCCAGCATCGCTGGGCTACCATCGGCGCTGAACACCTGCTGCCGATGACTGCCGCCATGACCGACTTCTCCGCCCTCGACCACCTGCACATGGCGCGCGCGCTGCGCCTGGCCGAACGCGCCGCCTACACCGCACGGCCCAATCCGATGGTCGGCTGCGTGATCGCACAGGGCCAGGACGTGGTGGGCGAAGGCTGGCACCAGCGCACCGGCGGGCCGCATGCGGAAGTCTTCGCCCTGCGCCAGGCCGGCGAACGCGCCCGCGGCGCCACTGCCTACGTCACCCTGGAACCCTGCGCGCACCATGGCCGCACCCCGCCGTGCGCGCTGGCGTTGATCGACGCCGGCGTCAGCCGCGTGGTCGCGGCGATGCGCGATCCGTTCCCGAAGGTGGATGGCGGCGGCTTCGTGCTGCTGCGCGAAGCCGGCATCGCGGTGGTTGAAGGGCTGATGGGCGCGCAGGCGCGCGAACTCAATCGCGGCTTCCTGTCGCGCATCGAGCGCGGTCGGCCGTGGCTTCGGGTGAAGCTGGCCGCGAGCCTGGATGGGCGCACCGCGATGGCTGACGGCCGTTCCAAGTGGATCACCGGCGCGGCCGCGCGCGAGGATGTGCAGCACTGGCGCGCGCGTGCCGGCGCCATCCTCACCGGTGCCGACACGGTTCTGGCCGACGACCCGATGCTGACCGTGCGGCTGGCCGACACCGAGGTGCTGCCGCCGCTGCGCGTGGTGCTCGATACGCGGTTGCGCTCGCTGGAATGCGCCCGCGTGCGCGAGGGCGGGGCGCCGACGCTGTACCTGCACGATGCCTCGGTGAGCGCGCCGGACGCCGCCGATGCCGAGTTTGCCAGCGTGCCCAGCCGCGACGGCCGCCTGGACCTGGGCGCAGTACTGCGCCTGCTCGCCGAGCGTGGCATCAATGAAGTGCACACCGAAACCGGTGCCACCCTGGCCGGCGCGTTGCTGGCCGGTGGCTGGGTCGATGAGGTGCTGCTGTACCAGGCGCCCACGCTGCTGGGTGAGCACGGCTTGCCGCTGCTGTCCGGGCTGGGCATCCATGCGATGGACCAGCAGCGCCGGTTGCGCATGGTGGATCAGCGTCAGGTGGGCGAGGACCTGCGGTTGCTGCTGCGGGTGTGATCGGTGCGCGTGGGTCGGTTTGGGTGGGGGCCGGCCGCCGTCGGTGGGTCGGGCGCTGGGGCCCCATGCCCTTTCCGGCGAATGTCCTCCGGCCGCGGGGCGGCCTCCCCCTTTATTTCGCCTCCAAGGGCATGGGGCCCCAGCGCCCGACCCACCGACAAAAGCCTGGCTCCCGCTTGTGCACCGCAGCCGCTACGGGGCCCTCACGCGCGCGACCAGCCCGAACGAAGCCCCCATGGATTCACACCGTGCCAAGACCACACGACCACACGGTCACACGCGTATCGCGCGACGCGATCTGCCAAGTCCAATGGAACAGGACGCTCCCCTCCAGTGTGAGAAGAACCAAAAAAAACGGGCCCCTTTCGGGGCCCGTTCGATCATGGCGCGGCGGAGACCGTCGCCGCCCGATCAGAAACTCGCGCGCACGCCCACCGACACCTGGGTGACATCGCGGTAGGCCTGCACTTCAGCGACCAGACCCCAGGTCTGGGTGAAGTTCACCTGGCCACCGAGGTTGCCTACCCACGTGCCCTTGAAGTCGCTGCCGCCGTCCAGGTAACCGGCCTTGGCCCACGCTTCGGTACGCACCGACGGCTTGCCACGCACGCCCACGGTGGCGCGGCCGGCGTTGGTGTGGTCCTTGTCGGTGGCGCTGTCGAAACCGTCCACGGACAGCTTGGCTTCCACGTTCTGGCGGATCCAGGCGATGTCGGCGGTGAAGTCGACGCGGTCGCTCATCGGCATGTGATAGCCGATGCCCAGCTCGGGCTGATTCAACTCCAGCTTGAGGCTGGCGTCATAACCGGCGTAGCTGCCGTTGTACTTCTTGGACACGTACGACCAGGCGCCGAATACATTGACCTGCGGGCCGATGTCGAACGAGCCGCGGATATAACCACCGTCGACCTTCGGATCGCCGAAGTAGTCGTCGTTGGTGTCCAGCTGGGTCCAGCCGGCTTCGACATAGGTGTAGCTCACGCGCTCGGCGGCGGAAGCGGAAAGCGGGGCGGCGGCCAGCAGGGCGGCGGCCAGGAGAATCTTGCGCATGCAGGTTCCTTGGGTGAAGTTGAGGTCCATTTCAGCCAGCCCTTCGTGGGCGGCAGGGCGGCGATCACTGCCGCGCGGCCGCATTTTAACCATATCTTCACAAAAAGCGAGCAGTCAGCTTGGCTTGCTACAATGGCGCGGCCGGTTCGCCGGTACACAAACGTCTTCAGGGCGGGGTGCGATTCCCCACCGGCGGTAGGTGCGCAAGCACGAGCCCGCGAGCGCTTCCAGTTCCGCTGGAAGGTCAGCAGATCCGGTCCGATGCCGGAGCCGACGGTATAGTCCGGATGAAAGAAGACGGTGCGGCCGTGCCTTTGCGCGCGGCGTGCGCCTATATGCCTTGCGGCGTTTTTCGCTCACTTTCTGCGGGAAACGTTATGTCTGATTGCACCTCCATCCCCTGCCTCCGTCCGGGGGGCCGCTGATGTTCACCGGCATCATCGAAGGCGTCGGCCGCCTGGCCGCGCGTGACACCCTTGGCGGCGACGTCCGCTTCACCTTCAACGTCGGCAACCTGCCGTTCGACAGCGTCCAGCTCGGCGAAAGCATCGCCATCAATGGCGTCTGCCTGACCGTGATCGCTTTCGACGCGACGAGCTTCCAGGCCGATGCCTCCACTGAAACCCTCGGGTTGACCACGCTGGGTCAGCTTGCCGATGGCGCAGTGATCAACCTGGAACGTGCGATGCGTCCGACCGACCGCCTGGGCGGGCATCTGGTCAGCGGCCATGTCGATGGCCTCGGCCGGGTCCTGTCCATCCACGACGACGCCCGGGCCCAGCGCTGGCGTTTCGCCGCGCCTGCGGCACTGCTGCGCTACATCGCCAAGAAGGGCTCGATCTGCGTGGACGGGGTCAGCCTGACCGTGAACGAGGTCGACGACCAGGGCTTCGAGGTCGCGCTCATTCCACACACCGTGGCCAACACCGCCTTCGCCGCCACCGGCGTGGGCAGCGCAGTCAACCTGGAAATCGACCTGGTCGCCCGCTACGTCGAACGGCTCATCGCCGTGCCCGCCCAAGGCCCGCAGCAGGGAGCCAACGCATGAACTTCGCCTCCATCCCCGAGATCCTCGAGGACATCCGCCTGGGCCGCATGGTCGTCATCGTCGATGACGAAGACCGCGAGAACGAAGGCGACCTGATCATGGCCGCCGAGCTGGTCAAGCCGTCGGACATCAACTTCATGGTCACCCACGGCCGTGGCCTGGTGTGCCTGCCGCTGACCCGCGAGCGCGCCGCCGATCTGGGCCTGGCGCCGATGGTCCAGGCCAACACGGCCCAGTTCCAGACCAACTTCACCGTCAGCATCGAGGCCGCCGAGGGCGTCACCACCGGCATCTCGGCCTACGACCGCGCGCACACCATCCGCACTGCGGTGAAGCCGGACGCCAAGCCGGCCGACCTGCACCAGCCGGGCCACATCTTCCCGCTGATCGCCCAGCCGGGCGGAGTGCTGACCCGCGCCGGCCATACCGAAGCCGGCGTCGACCTGGCCATGCTGGCCGGCCTGGAACCGGCCGGCGTACTGGTGGAAATCCTCAACCCCGACGGCAGCATGGCGCGTCGCCCGGAGCTGGAAGTGTTCGCGCGCGAGCACGGCCTGAAGATCGGCTCGATCGCCGACCTGATCGCCTACCGCCTGGCCACCGAGAAGACCGTCGAGCGCGTGGACGAGCGTGAGATCGAGACCGAGTTCGGCCCGTTCACGCTGGTCACCTACCGCGACCGGATCGCCCACGACCTGCATTTCGCGTTGGTTCGTGGCACCCCCGACGCCGAGCCGACGTTGGTCCGGGTCCAGGTGGAGAACCCGCTGGCCGACCTGCTGCACTGGCGCCGCGACGACTTCGGCGTGGCCTCCACCGATGCCCTGCGCGCGATCGCCGCCGCCGAGCGGGGCGTGATGGTGGTGCTGTCCGCGCCGCGCGACAGCAACAGCCTGCTGGCCCGCCTGCGCCAGCAGCCGGTGCCGGTGGTGCCGGGCAAGGACAAGGATGTGAGCCAGTGGCGCCGCAACGGGGCCGGGGCGCAGATCCTGTCCGACCTGGGCCTGGGCAAGCTGCGGGTGCTGGGCACCCCGCGCCGGCAGATCGGGCTGGCCGGGTATGGCCTGGAAGTGGTCGAGACGGTGGGGAACACGTCATCGCATGCGCGCTGACGCCCCACGATGTGCTTCGCAAACCGCGGGCCCCTCTTACCACCATCCAGGCCCCCGCCGCGTCGCGGCAGCCCCCTGACTCAGGGGGCTGCTGCACCCGACCCGTCCCGTAACGCGCGGCGACCCGGCTACACGCGGCCATGCGCTAGAATATTCACCTATTAAATGGACCCCACGCCGAACATGAGCCACTACGAAGGCGACCTCCGTACTCCGGAAAAGGCCCGTTTCGCCATCCTCGCCAGCCGCTGGAATGCCCGCATCACCGACGTGCTCGTCGCTGGCGCGCGCCAGAGCCTGGCCGGCAATGGCATCGCCGAGTCGGCCATCGACGTGATCCGGGTGCCCGGCGCGTGGGAACTGCCGCTGGTCGCCGCGCGCCTGGCCGCCGCCCATGAGCATGCCGCCATCATCGCCCTGGGCTGCGTGATCCGGGGCGATACCCGCCACTACGAGCACGTCGCCGATGGCTGTGCCGAGGGCCTGATGCGGGTCCAGCTGGACTTCGGCGTGCCGGTGCTCAATGGCGTGCTGGCGGTCGAACGTGCCGAGGATGCCGAGGCACGCGCCGGTGGCAGCCACGGCAACAAAGGTGAGGAAGCCGCACTGACGGCGTTGGAAATGGTCAATCTTCTGGAGCAGTTGCCGTGAACAAGTCAAACCCGGGCAAGCCCTCCGGAAAGCCCGTCCGCCGCGATGGCATCGACCCGGTGCTGCGCTCGCGCGCGCGCCGTCGTGCCCTGCAGGCGATCTATGCCTGGCAGATTTCCGGCGGCAACGCGCAGTCGGTGATCGCCCAGTTCGCCCACGAACAGGCCCGCGAAATCGCCGACCTGGCCTACTTCGAAGCGCTGGTGCACGGCGTGCTCGACCACCGCAAGGACCTGGACGAGGCGCTGACCCCGTACCTGGACCGCGGCGTCGAGGAAGTGGATGCGATCGAACGCGCCGCGCTTCGCGTGGCCGCCTACGAAATGCGTTACCGTCTGGACGTGCCGTACCGCGTGGTGATCAACGAGGCGATCGAATCGGCCAAGCGTTTCGGTTCCGAACACGGTCACACCTACGTCAACGGCGTGCTGGATCGTGCGGCCGTGGAATGGCGCAAGGTCGAAAGCGGCCACTGAGCCGATTGTTCGCCGGCGGCTGATCCCGCGCACGCCGCCGTGTGATCGTTGGTAGAGCCGACCGTTGGTCGGCTGACCGCTTGGTAGAGCCGACCGTTGGTCGGCTAACCGCTTGGTAGAGCCGACCGTTGGTCGGCTGGCCGCGCAAAGCGCGATCCGTCGCAGCCGGCATGATGTCCGGTTTCAAGGCAGCCGACCAACGGTCGGCGCTACATCCCAACGGTCTTGCCGGATCCGACCACGGTCGGGCCCCACACGGCGGACGTTCCGCTGCCGGAGTTGCCTATGTCCCTTGCCGAATTCGCGTTGATCGACCGCATCCGTGCCCGCACCCGTGCGCGCGCCGACGTGGTGCTGGGCATCGGGGACGACGCGGCCCTGCTGCAGCCGCGCGCCAGCGAACAGCTGGTGGTCACCGCCGACACGCTCAACAGCGGCGTGCATTTTCCGACGGAAACGCCGGCGTTCGAGATCGGCTGGAAGACGCTGGCGGTGAACCTGTCCGACCTGGCCTCGATGGGCGCGCGTCCGGCGTGGTGCACCCTGGCCATGTCGCTGCCGTCGACCGAGCCTGAGTGGATCGACGCCTTCGCCGATGGCTTCTTCGCACTGGCCGACGAGCACGACATCGTGCTGATCGGCGGCGATACCACGCGCGGTCCGCTGTCGCTGTCGGTCACTGCGATGGGGCAGGTCTCGGCCGGCCACGCGCTGCGCCGCGATGCGGCCCGGGTGGGCGACGACATCTGGGTGAGTGGCACGCTGGGCGATGCCGCCGGTGCGCTGCGGTTGTGGCAGCAGGGCCGGCTGGATGTGGCGGTGGTGTCCGATGATCCCGACCTGGAAGCGCTGCGACAGCGTCTGCTGTGCCCCGTTCCGCGGGTGAAGCTGGGCCAGCGCCTGCGTGCCTACGCGCATGCGGCGGTGGACATCTCCGACGGCCTGCTCGCCGATCTCGGCCATATCGCGGCCCGCAGCGAGGTGGCCGCGCGCCTGGAAGTGGACACGCTGCCGATGTCCTCGGCGCTGCGCAACGCGCTAGGTCGCGATGACGCGCGCGATTGCGCGTTGCGCGGTGGCGATGACTACGAACTGTGCTTCACCGCCGCCGCCGACCAGCGCGACGCGCTGCATGCGCTGGCCGAAGCGCTGGCGCTACCCCTTACCCGCATCGGCCGCATCACCACCGGCCAGGGCGTGCACGGCGACGACCTGCCCAACGCGGACGGCTACGAGCACTTCGTCCTCCAGTAGAGCCGACCGTTGGTCGGCTGCTGTTAGAGCCGACCCTTGGTCGGCCGCTGTTAGAGCCGACCGTTGGTCGGCTGCTATGCGATGGGGGGATGTCTGCAACTGGACGAGGAGCAGCCGACCAACGGTCGGCTCTACGAAACGGTTGCGTCGACGATGGCCGCACGAAACGGTTGCGTCGGCGGTGGCCGCACGAAACGGTCGCGTCGGCGGTTGCCGCACGAAAAGGTTGCGTCGGCGGTTGCCGCACGAAACGGTCGCGTCGGCGGTGGCCGCACGAAACGGTTGCGTCGACGGTGGACGCACGAAACGGTTGCGTCGACGGTGGACGCACGAAACGGTTGCGTCGACGGTGGACGCACGAAACGGTCGCGTCGGCGGTGGACGCACGAAACGGTCGCGTCAACGGTAGCCGCACGAAAAGGTTGCGTCGGCGGTTGCCGCGCACGCGAGGATCACCCTACAGGCGGCAGCACCTTGCCCGGGTTAAGGATTCCGTCCGGGTCCAGCGCCTGCTTGATCGCGCGCATTGCCGCCAGCGTGGCCGGGTTGAACGCCTTGGCCATGAAATCGCGCTTGGCCAGGCCGATCCCGTGCTCGCCGGACAGCGTGCCGCCGAGCGACAGCGTCAGTGCGAAGATCTTCGGCAGCGCCGCGTGCGCACGCGCATTCTCGTCGGCATCGTCGGGGTGGTAGAGGATGTTGACGTGCAGGTTGCCGTTGCCGGCATGGCCGAAGGTGACGATCACCAGCTGATGCTCGCGCGCCAGCGCCTGCACCCCGGCCACCAGGTCGGGGATGCGCGACACCGGCACCACCACGTCTTCATTGATCTTGCCCGGGGCGATGCTGCGCAGCGCAGGCGACAACGCCTTGCGCGCGGCCCACAGTTTCTCGCGCGCGCTGCCTTCCATCGCCACATCCAGCGCGATCATGCCGTCGCCTTCGGCGGCCGTGGCCAGGGCCTGCAGCAGGTAGGGGAGGGTGTCGTGGTCGCCGTCGGCCTCGACCAGCAGCATCGCGCCGGCTTCGGGCACCTCGGCGCCATTGCGGCGCAGCAGCTCCAGGCTGCGGGCATCCATGAATTCCAGCCGGGTCGGCACCACCGGCTGGCCCATCAGCCGCGACACGGCCGCGGCCGCCGCATCGGCATCGCGGTACAGCACGCGCAGGCCGGCCTGCGCCACCGGTAGCGGGGTCAGTTTGAGCGTGGCCTCCACGATCAGCGCGAGGGTGCCTTCGCTGCCGACCAGCAGGTGGGTGAGGTCGTAGCCGGTGGCGTCCTTGGTATAGGCGCCACCGCAGTGGATGAGCTCGCCGGCGCCGGTCACCGCGACCAGACCCAGCACGTTGTCGCGGCTGGTGCCGTACTTCACCGCGCGCGGGCCGCCGGCATTGCAGGCCAGGTTGCCGCCGATGCTGCAGATGTCCGCGCTGGACGGGTCCGGCGCCCAGAACAGGCCATGCGGTGCCAGCGCGTGCTGCAGGTCGCCGTTGAGCACGCCYGGCTCGACCACCGCGCAGCGGTTGCCCGGCTGGATATCGAGGATGCGCGCCATGCGTGCGAACGACAGCACGATGCTGCCCGTGACCGGCACCGCTGCGCCGGTGGTGCCGGTGCCGGCACCGCGCGCGACCACGGCGATGCGATGTTCGCGGCAGGCGTGCACCAGCGCCACCACCTGCTCGCGGTCACGCGGGAAGGCCACGCCGAGCGGCAACCGATGCCGCCAGGAATTGTCCTGCGCGTGCGCGGCGAGCGCGGCCTCATCGGTGCGCCAGCCGTCCTCGCCCAGAAGCGCATGCACAGTGGAAAGGAAGGCGGCGGGCAGGGCGGTCGTCATGACGGGGTCCGGGCATCGACAGGGGCGCGTTGGATCAGCTTCCAGCCGATGACGGCGGCGGCCAGAGGCAACCACACCCAACGCAGTTCAGAGAAAACGGTGGCCAGTCCGCGCGCGCTGAAGAACTGGCCGGCGAAGGGCGAGACGCGGATCGGTCGCCAAGGTGCGAATACGCGCTCGCCGCTCCACGGCCACCACAGGGCAACGCCGAGGCCACCGGAGGTGAAGGCATCCAGCAACGGGTGCGACAACGCGCTGATCCCCACGAACGCAGCGGCCTGCACCGTGCCCGCACGCAGCGGCCGGTGCAGCACTGCGGCGAGCACGGCCAGCAGGGTGGCAAACACGATCGAGTGACTGGCTCCGCGATGACCGAAGCTGTCGGCGTAGGGGATGTGCAGGGCGAAGGCCAGCACGTCGGTATCGGGAAGTATCGCCGCGACCACGCCAGCAGCCAGCAACGGCCTGGAAATGCGCCCGCGATCAGCGGCGCACCACAGCGCCAGGGGAATCGCGGCGTGGGTAAAGATGCTGGGCATCAACAATCCTCCAGCCGGAACGCATCGCGCAGCCAGCGCAGCTGCGGTGGATCGCCGCTGGCCTCGACCACGTCGAACCGGCACGGCCGTTGCGCCAGCGCCGGGTGCGCGCCGAGGAATAACTGCGCGGCCAACACCAGCTTGCGTCGCTTGCGCAGGTCCACCGACGCCGCGCCGCCACCAAAGCCGGCGCTGGCGCGGTAGCGCACTTCGACGAAGACAGTGGTGTCGCCATCGCGCATGATCAGGTCCAGCTCGCCGCCGCGATAGCGCGCGTTCTGCGTGATCGGGCTCAATCCCTGCGTGCGCAGGTACGCCTGCGCCGCAGCTTCCACCGCTGCCCCACGCTGTGCCCGCGCGGTCGGCACGGGCCGCAGATCAGTTGGCGTTGGCGATCGGCATCGGCCGGCCGCCGCTGAAGGTCGACCATGCCGGCACGCGCAGCACGTTGCCGTTGCTGTCCAGGAACAGCGTGCCGGTGGCGCCGGCCAGGCCGCCCTCGTTGGCCATCTTGTCCAGGTAGGCGCTGATCTTCCACGCATCGAAGCCGAAGGCGAACAGGCGGCCAGCCGCGCCGCGCGCGTTGGGCAGGATCTGACCGGCCGTGCTGGCCGAGGGCAGGCCGGCGACGCCGCGCACGTTCCATGCCTCGTTGGGATAGACGATGCCGTCCAGTGCCATGTCTTCCTCGGCCTTGCCCGCGCCGACGGTCAGCTGCGAGGTGCCCACGCGGGTGGCGCCACCGGCACCGGCCAGGGCCAGCTGCGGTGCCAGCGCGCGCGCCTGCGGCGCCTTCACCGCCAGCAGCACGCCATCGACGCTGCCGGCCGCGCGGATCTGCGCGCTGATATCGCCCACGGCTTCGCCGACCCCGATCGTGGCCACCACCTGGCCGCCGCGCTGGGCGAAGCGTTCGCGGAAGGCGGCGGCGGCACGGCGGCCGTTGTCGTCGTTGCTGTGCACCACCAGCACCTTGCTGCGCTCGCGGCCGCGCAGGAATTCGGCGGCGATGATGCCGTCGTCTTCCGGGGCCAGCGAGAACCCGGCGCTACCGGCCGGCGGGCTGCTCTTGCCACGGTTCAGCGCCAGCACCGGCACCGGCAGCTGGGCGCGGCCGAACACCGCATCGACCTCGTCGCGGCCGAGCGGACCGACCACGAAGTCCACGCCGGCACCGACGGCTTTGTCATAGGCCGCCACCGCACCGGCAGCGGTGCCGGCGGTATCGATGAACTGGATGTCCGGGCGACGGCGGGTTTCGGCGTAATAACCGCTGAGCAGGCCATCGCGCACCGGCTGGGCGGCGGTGGCCAGGCGACCGCTGAGCGGCAGCAGCACGGCCATCTTCAGCGGCGGGCGGTAGCCATCGCTCATGGCCGGCGGACGCTTGCTGGTATCGAACTGCACCGCCTGCTCGCGATCAAACGGACGCGGCAGCGGCAGCCCGCGGGCGATCAACGCGCGCCCGGCGAAGTTGTACAGCGGCTCGTTGGCCGGCAGTGCCGCCGCGCGCGAACGCAGGGTGGCATCGTCGAGCGTGCCGAGCAGACCGGCGATGGCCTGCTGGTTGTCGGTGCGCGCCTTGCCGGTCAACGCGGCATGCGCGCGGGCGCGCTCCTGCGCGGCACCGATGATGTCGCCGGTGCCCTGCAGCGCATCGGCGCGGGCCAGCTGCCAGCGCGTGCGCAGCTGCGGCACCACCGTATCGGAGGATTCCTTCAGCGAGGCCAGCGCCTGCGCCGGCTGCTTGTCGGCCAGGGCCAGCTCGGCGGTGGTCAGGTGGTAGCGCTGCAGGTTGGCGCCGTTGAGCTGGCGCGGGGTGATCTGGGCCAGCAGGCTGCGCGCGCGTGCGCTGTCGCCGGCCTCATGCCAGGCAAAGGCAGCATCGGCCAGCGCGGCAGCGCGGGCGCTGCCCTTCAAGGTGTTGGCCAGTGCTTCCAGCTGCACGGCGGCGTCGCGCGGCTTGCCCTGGTCGATCAGCGCCAACGCCTGGCTCTGCGCCGGCGATTCGGGCGCACTGGTCAGGCTCGTCGTGGCGCAGCCGGCAAGCAGCATCAGCGACAACGAAAGGGCGGAGATCCGTGCGACGGGCTTGTTCATGATCAGGTCCATTCGATGGGGGCAGCGGCCGTGGCCGGGGAACGGTACGATTCTACCCTTGACCCACGAGTGCCGTTGCGATGAGTGTTGTCCCTACGCTGTATGTCGTTGCCACCCCGATCGGCAACCTGGCCGACCTGACGCCGCGGGCGCAGGACGTGCTGCGCTCGGTGGCGGCGATCTGCGCCGAAGACACCCGCCGCAGCGGCCAGTTGCTGGCCCATTTCGGCATCCAGCAGCCGCTGGTGGCATTGCACGACCACAACGAGGAAGCGCTGTCCCAGCGCATCGTGGCGCGCCTGCTGGCCGGTGAATCGCTGGCGCTGGTGAGCGATGCCGGCACCCCGCTGGTCAGCGATCCGGGCTATCGGCTGGTGCGCGCTGCCCGCGAGGCGGGCATCCGGGTGAGCCCGGTGCCGGGTGCCTGCGCGGCGATTGCCGCATTGAGCGTGGCCGGCCTGCCCAGCGACCGCTTCACCTTTGAAGGCTTCCTGCCGGCCAAGGGCTCGGGCCGCCGCGAACGCCTGCAGGGCCTGACTGGCGAAACCCGCACGCTGGTGTTCTACGAATCCTCGCACCGCATCACCGAGTCGCTGGCCGACATGGTCGCGGCCTTCGGCGCGCAGCGCCCGGCGGTGCTGGCCCGCGAGCTGACCAAGCTGTTCGAGACCGTCCTCGACGGCACGCTGGCCTCGCTGCTGCAGCAGGTGGAAGCCGACGACAACCAGCGCAAGGGCGAGTTCGTGGTGATGGTGCAGGGCGCCGCCGACGACGAACAAGCGCAGCTGGCCGCCGGCCGCCGCATGTACGCCAAGCTCAGCGAACACCTCCCGCCGTCCACCGCCGCCAAGCTCGCCGCCGAACTCACCGGCGCCCCACGCAAAGCCCTCTACGGCAGCTGATCGCGAGCTGGGCGCAGGCAGAGCCACCCCACGGGTGGCTGCACGCGRTGCCGAAGAGGTAGAGCCACCCCAYGGGTGGCTACGCACGATGCCGGAACGAACARCAGCCACCCATGGGGTGGCTCTACCAGRCGTGCAGCAAACACCGCWTTKGAATAAMSCCCCCCGCAAACCGTCTGGAGGCACAGCCCCCTTTAGTAAAGGGGGCGCGGCGACAGCCGCGGGGAATTGGACGCTGGTGGCGCCCGGGGCCCACGGTTTGCACCGCAAACCGTGGGGCTTCTTCGCGGCATCGCGAAGAAAGGGCGGAGCCGGCCGATAAGCCGGGTTTTGTCGTGGACAGTCATTCCTCTAGGCGCTACGTCACCGCAGCGCTCAAGCAACCTACCCGGACCCGACGCGGGCCACGCCATTAGGTCCCTATTTGGTCTTGCTCCAGGTGGGGTTTGCCGTGCCGGTCTGTTGCCAGACTCGCGGTGCGCTCTTACCGCACCATTTCACCCTTACCGGCTTCCCGAAGGAAACGTAGGCGGTATCTTTCTGTTGCACTTTCCGTCGGCTCGCGCCGCCCAGGCGTTACCTGGCACCTTGCCCTGTGGAGCCCGGACTTTCCTCGGCATCCGCAAGGGATGACGCGACTGTCTGGCCGACTCCGCCGCGCGCATTGTCCCACATCCCGGCGTGCGGAGGGCGGGCGATCACCCCGGCGTTCGGTATTGCCCGGCCGAGATGAACTGCGCGAAGCGCTCGCACCACACCACCACAGTGGTGAATTCCTCGACATCCACGCCCGGTGGCACCTCGACCAGGAAGCGGTTGAAGGTCTTCACTTCGCCGATCCGCACCGCATCGGCCTTGATCCGTTCAAAGCCGGCCTTGGTGTCGACGAACTCGCGGGTCAGATAGACCTTGTAGTCGGGCCCCGGAGCGATCTTGCCGGTGAAGGCCACCTGGGTGGCGCTCACGCTCAGCGCGCCATCGGCCCAGTGCAGCGCATCGCTGCCCTTCTGGTCGCGGTGGAGGTTGGCGTGGTAGCGCGCCTGCTCCATCGCAGCCTGTACCTGCTGAGCCGGCGGATCGTCCGGTGCGGTGAGGATCGGCAGGAAGTACACGCCCAGGCCGAAGCCCACGCCAAGCACAAGCAGGTGGCTGATCAGAAGAAGGAGGATGCGTCGTCGCATGGAAGCTCCGTACAGAGTGGAGACGCGGCAACGGCGCCGCCCCGCCATCCTCGGCACGCAGCGCGTCGCGTCAAGGCGCCCTGGAGGCGGCGTCGGGCCGGCAACCTGCGCAGAACCAGCTCCATCTGGGCCGAGGGGCCGGGAATGCCTTCTGGCGCAGCGGCGTTAAACTTTCGTGAACACCCTTGCTTGTGGCTGAAGTGCCGCAATGCCCGGTCCCTGAAGATTGGCTTGGCAACGTCAAAGTGCGCCGATCTGCGCCCTTGCCTCCAGCCGGGTCTCACCGATGCAACTGCCGTCCGGCCCAAACCGGCGCTCGTGGATGAAACCCTCGCCATTGGCATCCAGTGCGATCAGCGTGCTGGCGCGGGTGCCGTACTCCGGGCTGCGGATGAACGCTGCGCTCAGCCAGCGCTCGCGTTCCAGGCCGATGCCGGTGTTGGGCAGGGCGCTGTCATCAGCCCGGGTTTCATCGGCCAGCGCCGCCCACAGGGGCCCCAGGTCGTCGCTGCCGCTGGCGATCCAGCCCCGCAGGGCGGCGTTCAAACGCTCGGTCTTGGGCCACGGCGCATCCAGCGGCCCGTTGGACATGCCGTGGATGCCAGGTGGCAGCGCCTGGCGGCCCAGCGGGTGATTACCCAGGAACTGGCAACTGCCGCGGTCGGCCAGCAGCAGGTTGAACGGCGCGAAGGTGGTGGCGCGGGCGGCCAGCTCGTCGGCGAAGGTGGCAGCCGACGCGTCGGCACGCAGGTAGTCGGCCACCAGAGCACCACGTGACGGGCCGGTCTGGCGCGCCAGCGGGTCGCGGACATTGGTGACCACCGCCATCCGGCCCTCGGGCGCGACCCCGGCCCAGGTCCCGCCCGAACGCAGGTCACGTCCGGCCAGCAGGCCGGTGTCCGGCGCCGGCCAGGCCACCAGTGCGGCGGTGGGGCGGGCGTGGAACTCGTCGCGGTTGCCGGCCATGACCAGCTGCCACCGCGGGTGTGTTTTCCAGGCAAGGGCGAGAAGGCACATGGCCGGCATTGTGCCGGGGTTTGCGCAAGACCGGGTCAATGGCGACGGGGCTCGGGATGAATGCGCGCCTATGTTTCACACCCTCTACACGCGCCTGAACTTCGCCCCAATCTCAAAAGATGAGACGAAACAGCAACTTGTGGATAAGCTTTGAACAAGTCTCTAAACATTGCTGCAAGCCCTTGATGTCCAAGGTGATTTCCCGCTTGCAAAGTTGTTGACAACCCAATCGGCACTGCTAAGGTGGGCAACAGAGGCAAAACCGGGTTTTTTGTGGTTTTTCGTGGTTCAATGTTTCATCCGGGCGAAGGAAAGGTGCACGCGTCGTGTTTCAGGGCGAGACGGCCATCACGGTTGACGATAAAGGGCGCATGGCGGTTCCCACCGCGCATCGCGACCTTGTCGCGCGCGTGAGCAACAACCGCCTGGTCCTGACCTACAACCCCTTCGAGTCCGGCTGCCTCTGGCTGTATGCCGAGCAGGAGTGGGAGCGGGTCCGCGACGACGTCATGTCCAAGCCCAACACACAGCGTGTCGTGCGTCTGCTGCAACAGAAGCTGGTCGGCTCGGCCGCGCATCTGGAGCTGGACGGCAACGGTCGCATCAGTATTCCTGCCAGCCACCGCGGTGCCGTTGGCATTGAAAAGAAGGCGGTTCTGCTGGGCATGGGCGACAAATTCGAATTGTGGAGCGAGCAGGCACATCGCGCGTTGATCCAGCAGACGTTGTCTGACGGGGATCTGGGCGATGGGTTGCTCGACCTGAAGTTGTGAGCCGGGGTGCCCGGATGCGCGGAGCAGCGCAGACCGGTCACCTTCCGGTGTCGCAGTCGCCGGCGGGGCACCTGCCGGTTCTGTACACGCAGGTCCTGGATGGCCTGAGGGTGATCGAAAACGGTACGTATCTCGATGGCACGTTCGGTCGTGGCGGTCACGCCCGCGGCGTGCTCGAGCAACTCGGTCCCGGAGGCCGGCTGCTGGTCATGGACAAGGATCCCGAAGCGATTGCGGTTGCCGAGCGCGATTTCGCGCCGGACCCGCGCGTGTCGATCTTCCGTGGCAGCTTCGCCGACCTGCTGCATTGGGAGGCCACCGCCGACGGCCTGGACGGGGTGCTGTTCGACCTCGGCGTGTCGTCGCCGCAGCTTGACGTGGCCGAGCGCGGTTTCAGTTTCGGCAAGGACGGCCCGCTGGACATGCGCATGGACCCGGACAGCGGCGAAAGCGCCGCGCAGTGGCTCAACCAGGTTGAAGAGCGCGAGCTGATGGACGTGCTGTGGACCTACGGCGAAGAGCGCCAGGGCCGCCGTATCGCCAAGGCCATCGTGGCCCGCCGCGACAAGCAGCCCTTCACCCGCACCGCCGAGTTGGCGGAGCTGATCGCCTCGGTGATGCCGCGTGGCAAGGACAAGATCCACCCGGCCACGCGCAGCTTCCAGGCCATCCGCATCCACATCAACCGTGAACTGGCCGACCTCGAAGCCGGCCTGGACGCGGCGATGGCGCGGCTCAAGCCCGGTGGCCGGCTGGCGGTGATCAGCTTCCATTCGCTGGAAGACCGCATCGTCAAGCAGTTCATGAACCGTCACGCCAAGGCCCCGCCGAGCAATCGCCGGCTGCCCGAGCTGGCCGCGTTCGTGCCGACCCTGGATCTGCACGGCGGCGCGATCAAGGCCGAGGACGACGAGCTGGCGGTCAACCCGCGCTCGCGCAGCGCGGTGCTGCGCGTGGCCGAAAAGCGCGAGGTGGCCGGGTGAGTCGCCTGCTGCTCATCGTGCTGCTGGCCTGCACCATCGCCTCGGCGATCGGGGTGGTGTTCATGCGCCACCGCCACCGCCAGACCTTCATCGAGTTGTCCAAGGTCGAGCGCGCGCGCGATGAGATCAACATCGAATTCGGCCGCCTGCAGCTGGAGCAGGCGACCCTGGCCGAGTCCACCCGGGTCGACCGCGTCGCCCGCGAGAAGCTCGGCATGAAGTTCCCCGAAGCGGCGGACGTGGTGGTGGTACGGCCATGAACAAGTCCGGTCGCAACCGTGCACGCAACAGCTTCAACCTGCGCCAGCGCCTGAAGTGGGTGGGTCTGGCGCTTGGGCTGTGCTCGGTGTCGCTGGTCGGCCGCGCGGCCTATGTGCAGATCATCAACAGCGAGTTCTACCAGCGCCAGGGCGAAGCGCGCTACCTGCGCGAGCTGCCGATCAACACCTCGCGCGGCATGATCACCGACCGCAACGGCGAGCCGGTGGCGGTGTCCACGCCGGTGGCTTCGATCTGGGTCAACCCGCAGGAACTGCTGCGCTCGCAGGACCGTATCCCCGAGCTGGCCACCGCGCTGGGCATGCCGCTGGACGAGCTGACCTCCAAGCTGGCGCAGAAGTCGGACAAGGAATTCATGTACCTGCGTCGCCGAATCAATCCGGACGAGGCGGAAAAGGTGGTCGCGCTGAAAATTCCGGGCGTGGCCTCGCAGCGTGAGTTCCGTCGCTTCTACCCGCAGGGTGAGGCGATGGCGCACGTGCTGGGCTTCACCAACATCGACGACCGCGGCCAGGAAGGGCTGGAGCTGGCCTTCGACGAATGGCTGCGCGGCAAGGCCGGCGCCAAGCGGGTGATCCGCAACCGCAAGGGCGACACCGTTGAAAGCGACCTGCTGCGCCCCGCCGAGCCGGGCAAGGACCTGACCCTCAGCATCGACCGCCGCATCCAGTTCCTGGCCTTCAAGGAGCTGCGCAACGCGCTGATCGCCAACAAGGCGGCCGGCGGCTCGATGGTGATCATGGACGTGGCCACCGGCGAAGTGCTGGCCATGGTCAACCTGCCCACCTACAACCCCAATTCGGTTGGCGGTGCGGCCCCGGATACCCGCCGCAACCGCGCGGTGACCGACCTGGTCGAGCCCGGCTCGACCATGAAGCCGTTGACCATCGCCTCGGCGCTGCAATCCGGCGTGGTCACCAAGGACACCACGGTGGACACCAACCCGGGCTACATGTCCGTGGGCCGCTTCACCATCAAGGACGTGCCGCGCAACAACGGCGTGCTCAATGTCACCGGCGTGATCACCCGCAGCTCGAACATCGGCGCGGCCAAGATCGCCGCAAAGATGCCGGACCAGGTCTTCTACGACCACGTCCACAGCTTCGGGTATGGCGTGTCCCCGCATAGCGGGTTCCCGGGTGAATCGGCCGGCGTGCTGCCGCGTCCGGCGCGCTGGAGTGGTTCGTCCAAGACCACCATGTCCTACGGCTATGGCCTGAATGTCACGCCGCTGCAGATCGCGACCGCCTACTCGGCGCTGGGCAACGGCGGCAAGCTGATCGCGCCGACCTTCGTCAAGGGCCAGCGCAACGAAGGCAAGCAGATCATCGACGAGAATATCGCCAAGCAGGTCGTGGCGATGATGGAAACCGTGGTCACCCAGGGCGGCGCCAAGCAGGCAGCGGTGCTGGGCTACCACGTGGCCGGCAAGACCGGCACCGCGCGCAAGGCCGGCCCCGGCGGGTACGAGCGCGGGCATTACAACGCGCTGTTCGCCGGTGTGGTGCCGGCCACCAACCCGCGCTTTGCCACGGTCATCGTGATCAACGATCCGCAGGCCGGCAAGTATTACGGCGGCCTGGTGTCCGCACCGGTGTTCCACAACGTGATGGAAGGCGCGCTGCGCCTGATGGACGTGCCGCCGGACGATATCGAGTCGTGGCTGGCCGCCCAGCAGTCCGGAAAGATGGGGCACGCCGCCTCGGTACTGCCGATGCCGCCGCCGGAAACGGTGATCGCCCCGGACGCCGCCGCCGAATTCGATGCCGCGCTGCCCAGCGCGCACGCCACGGTGCCGCCGCCGCAGGGAGGCACGCAATGAGCCAGACGATGTTGCTTTCGCACCTGCTTCCCGATGTGGCGCTCAGCCACGATCCGTCCATCACCGGCCTGGTGCTGGACAGCCGCGACGTGCGTCCGGGCAATGCCTTCGTGGCGATCGCCGGCTTCGGTGCGCACGGGCTGGGCTTCGTCGACCAGGCGCGGGCCAATGGCGCCGGTGCGATCCTGTTCGACCCGCCGGCCCCGACCGAGCTGCCGGCCCCGGCCGACGCGATCGCCGTGCGGGGCCTGCGCAACCGCATGGGCGCGATGGCCGACCAGTTCCACGGCCGCCCGTCGCGCGCGATGACGATGGTCGGGGTGACCGGCACCAACGGCAAGACCTCCACCGTGCAACTGCTGGCCCAGGCCTGGCACCTGCTTGGTACCCGCAGTGGAAGTATCGGCACGTTGGGCGTGGGTCTTTATGGCCACGTCGTGCCGACCGGCTTCACCACCCCGCTGGTATTGCAGATGCATCAGGTGCTGGCGCAGCTGCGCGATGACGGCGCACAGGCGGTGGCGATGGAAGTCAGCTCGCACGCGCTGGACCAGGGCCGCGTGGACGCCGTGCACTTTGATGTGGCGGTGTTCACCAACCTCACCCGCGATCATCTGGATTACCACGGCGATATGCTCCAGTACGGCGCGGCCAAGGCCAGACTGTTCCACCGCGAGGGCCTCAAGGCGGCGGTGGTCAACCTGGACGACAGCTTCGGCAGCGAACTGCTGCGGACCGTCGAGGCCGGCGTGCGCCAGATCGGGCTGAGCTCGCGCGGCGCGCAGCAGGCCACGCTGCGCGCGGACTCGCTGAAGCTGGATGGCCGTGGCATCGCCTTCGACCTGGTGGTCGATGGCACTCGCCATCCGGTGCAGTCGCCGCTGCTGGGCCGCTTCAACGTGGACAACCTGCTGGCCGTGGCCGGTACGTTGTTCGCCCTCGACCATGCCCCGGCCGCGATCGCCGACCTGCTTTCGCAGCTGCAGCCGATCGCCGGGCGCATGAACCGCCTGGGCGGCGAGCACGGCCTGCCCACCGTGGTGGTCGATTACGCACACACTCCCGACGCGCTGGAACAGGCGCTCGGCAGCCTGCACGACCACCTGAGCGGGCGTCTGGTCTGCGTGTTCGGCTGCGGCGGTGAGCGCGACACCGGCAAGCGTCCGCAGATGGCGGCCATCGCCGAGAAACTCGCCGACGTGGTGATCGTCACCGACGACAATCCGCGTGGTGAAGATGGCGACGTGATCGTGGCCGACATCGTCGCCGGCCTGAGTTCGCCCGCTGCCGCCACCGTGCAGCGCGACCGCGCCGCCGCGATCGCCACCGCGATCGGCCTGGCCGGCGCCGGTGACATCGTGCTGATCGCCGGCAAGGGGCATGAGCCCTATCAGGAAGTCCACGGCGTCAAGCATGCCTTCGACGACACCGAGGTCGCCGGTCGCGTGCTGGCGTCGCGGATGCAGGAGGTGGCCCCATGAAGCGCACCCCGCTGTCGCTGATCGCGCATTGGGCCGGTGGCGAGATCCATGGCGATGACACCGCCATCGACGCCATCAGCAATGACACCCGCACGCTTGCCCCCGGCAGCCTGTACGTGGCGCTGCGCGGTGAACGTTTCGACGGCCATGATTTCGCCGCCGACGCGATCGCGCGCGGTGCTTCGGCAATGTTGGTGGAGCGACTGCTCGACCTGCCCGTGCCGCAGATCGTGGTCGCCGACAGCGAACACGCGCTGGGCCGGATCGCCCACGGCATGCAGCGTGACCGCCGCACCGCCGTGTTCGCCATCACCGGCAGCAACGGCAAGACCAGCGTCAAGAGCCTGCTGCTGGCCATCCTGGCGCAGGTCGCGCGCGAACAGCACAAGGTCGTCTACGCCAATCCGGGCAACCGCAACAACGAGATCGGGCTGCCGCTGGCGGTGCTCGATGCGCCCGAAGATGCCGACTTCGCCATCTACGAGATGGGGGCCGGCAAGCCGGGCGACATCGCCTACCTCACCGAGATCGTGCGCCCGCACTACGCGCTGGTGAACAACATCGCCCCGGCCCACCTGGAGCGGATGGGCAGCCTGCAGGGCGTGGCCACCACCAAGGGCGCGATCTACGCCGCGCTGCCGGCCGATGGCGTGGCGGTGATCAATGCCGACGACGCCTTCGGTATCTGGTTCGAACAGCACATCGTCGGCCAGCCGCCGCGCAGCCGTGTGCTGCGCTACGGGCTGGACCACAGCGCCGATGTGTCGGCGCTGGCGATCCGTCCGAGCGCTTCGGGCAGCCAGTTCCTGTTGACCAGCCCGCACGGGCAGGTCGAGATCGCCCTGGCCTTGCCGGGTCGGCACAACATCAGCAATGCACTGGCCGCCGCCACGCTGGCGCTGGCCGCCGGTATCGGCCTGGACCAGATCGCCGCGGGCCTGGCCCGCGCCGAACCCGTTCCCGGCCGCCAGATCGCGCACCAGCTGCCCAATGGCGCGGTGCTGATCGATGACAGCTACAACGCCAATCCCGGCTCACTGGCCGCGGCGATCGATGCGCTGGCCGGCGGCAAGGCCGAGGGCTGGCTGGTGCTGGGCGACATGCGCGAACTGGGCCCGGACGGCGAGGCGCTGCACGCCCAGGCCGGGCGCCGCGCGCGCGATGCCGGGCTCAAGCGCCTGTACACGCTGGGCACGCTCAGTGCGGCCGCATCGACCGCGTTCGGCGAGGGCGGGCGGCACTTCGCCGACCACGACACGCTGGCCGCCGCGCTCGGCGACGAACTGCACGCTGGCGTGCGCTGCCTGGTCAAGGGTTCGCGCGGCAGTGCCATGGACAAAATTGTAAAAGCGCTGCTGGCGCGAGGAGAGGAAAGCCCCAATGTTGCTTGAACTGGCCCGATGGTTGCAGCAGTTGGAGAGCCTGTTCGGGCTGTTCGGCTATCTGACTCTGCGCGGCATCCTCGCTGCGCTGACCGCGCTGTTCCTGTCGCTGTGGCTGGGCCCGGCGATGATCCGCAAGCTGGCCCAGTTCAAGGGCGGCCAGCCAATCCGCACCGACGGACCGCAGACCCACTTCTCCAAGGCCGGCACGCCGACCATGGGCGGTTCGCTGATCCTGCTGACCATCACCCTGTCGGTGCTGCTGTGGGCCGACCTGCGCAACCGCTACGTGTGGGTGGTGCTGGCGGTGATGCTGTGCTTCGGCGCCATCGGCTGGTACGACGACTGGATCAAGATCGTGCGCCGCGACCCGAACGGCCTGAAGTCGCGCTGGAAGTACCTGCTGCAGTCGATCTTCGGCCTGGCCGCCGGGCTGTTCCTGTTCTACACCGCCGATGTCCCGGCGGCGTTGACCTTCTACATCCCGATGTTCAAGTCGGTGGCGCTGCCGCTGGCCGGGATCAGCTTCGTGGCCATCGCCTACTTCTGGATCGTCGGCTTCTCCAACGCGGTCAACCTGACCGACGGCCTGGATGGCCTGGCGATCATGCCGACCGTGCTGGTGGCCTGCGCGCTGGGCGTGTTCGCCTACGCCTCGGGCAACGTGGTGTTCTCCAGCTACCTGCAGATCCCGCAGATTCCCGGTGCCGGTGAACTGGTGATCATCTGCGCGGCGATTGCCGGGGCAGGCCTGGGCTTCCTGTGGTTCAACACCTATCCGGCCATGGTCTTCATGGGCGATATCGGCGCGCTGGCGCTGGGTGCGGTGCTGGGCACCATCGCGGTGATCACCCGCCAGGAACTGGTGCTGGTGATCATGGGCGGCGTGTTCGTCATCGAGACCCTGTCGGTGATGATCCAGGTGGCCTCGTTCAAGCTCACCGGCAAGCGCGTGTTCCGCATGGCCCCGATCCACCACCACTTCGAGCTGAAGGGCTGGCCGGAGCCGCGCGTGATCGTGCGCTTCTGGATCATCTCGGTGGTGCTGGTGCTGATCGGCCTGGCCACGTTGAAGGTCCGCTGATGAATGATCTGTCGCGCCAGGCAACCCGCCTTGAAGCCATCGGAGGCCACTTCGACAAGTGGCTGCTGGGCGCGATCATCACGCTCACCGGGCTGGGCGTGGTGATGGTCGCGTCCAGCTCGATCGCGTTGATGAGCAGTCCGTTCTACTACCTCAACCGCCACTTGATCTTCCTGGCGGTGGGCATCGTGCTGGCCATCATCGCCATGCGCACCGAGCTCAAGACCATCGAGCAGTACAACCAGGTGCTGCTGCTGGGCTGCTTCGCGCTGCTGGTGGTGGTGTTCATCCCCGGCCTGGGCAGCAGCGTCAACGGTGCCCGCCGCTGGATCAACCTGGGCTTCTCCAAGTTCCAGACCGTCGAAGCGGTCAAAGTGCTCTACATCGTGTGGCTGTCCAGCTACCTGGTGCGCTTCCGCGACGAGGTCAACGCAACCTGGCCGGCGATGCTCAAGCCGCTCGGCGTGGCCGGTGCGCTGGTGGTGCTGTTGCTGCTGCAGCCGGACTTCGGCTCGTCGACCCTGCTGCTGGCGATCACCGCCGGCATGCTGGTGCTGGGCGGGGTGAACCTGCCGCGCATGTCGATGCCGATCGTGTTCGGCCTGGTGGCGATGAGCGCGCTAGCGATCATCGAACCCTACCGCATGCGCCGCATCACCTCCTTCTGGGACCCGTGGGCCGACCAGCAGGGCGACGGCTACCAGCTGTCGAACGCGCTGATGGCCGTGGGCCGCGGCGAATGGACCGGCGTGGGCCTGGGCAATTCGGTGCAGAAGCTCTACTACCTGCCCGAAGCGCACACCGACTTCATCTTCTCGGTCACCGCCGAAGAACTGGGCTTCCTCGGTACCTGCCTGATCGTGGGCCTGTACGCGCTGCTGGCCGGCCGCGCGTTCTGGATCGGCATGCGCTGCGTGGAAATGAAGCGGCACTTCTCCGGCTACATCGCCTTCGGCATCGGCCTGTGGGTGAGCATGCAGAGCTTCGTCTCGATCGGGGTCAACCTCGGCATCCTGCCGACCAAGGGCCTGACCCTGCCGCTGATCTCCGCCGGCGGTTCCAGCGTGCTGATGACCTGCGTGGCGATGGGCCTGCTGCTGCGCGTGTCCTATGAACTGGATCGCGCCGAGCGCCGCCAGGCCGTGCGCATGCACGTGGCCGAAGGCGAGGAGCCGATCGCCGCCGAGCCGGGCAGGGCGCCGAGCGCGTCGGCCGTGGCGGCTGCCATGCAGGAAGGTACCCCGCGCGACGGCACCCCGCGTGACAGCTCGCCACGGGGCACCAGCCGCATGCAGCAGCGCATCGAACCGACCCTGGGGAGGATGGGATGAGCACCCGCCCGACTTCTTCCCCGCGTCCGGTGATGATCATGGCCGGCGGCACCGGTGGGCACATCTTCCCCGGCCTGGCCGTGGCCGGGGTGCTGCGCGCGCGCGGCATTCCGGTGACCTGGCTGGGCAGCGACGGCGGCATGGAAACGCGCCTGGTGCCGCCGCACGACATCCACATCGATACGCTGGCCATCAGTGGCCTGCGTGGCAAGGGCAAGCTGGCCCTGCTCGCCGCACCGGCACGCCTGCTGCGTGCGGTGCGCGCGGCCGGCTTCCTGATCCGCGACCGCCAGCCGCGCGCGGTGATCGCCTTCGGCGGCTTCGCCTCCGGCCCGGGCGGCCTGGCCGCGCGCCTGCATGGTCTGCCGCTGCTGGTACACGAGCAGAACCGCGCGCCGGGCCTGACCAACCGCGTCCTGTCGCGCTTCGCGCGCCGCGTGCTGACCGGGTTCCCGGGCAGCTTCGCCCAGCGCGAGGAAGCGGTGGGCAACCCGGTGCGTGCCGAGATCGCCGCGATCACACCGCCTGACATGCGCCTGGCCAACCGCCAGGGACCGCTGCGCCTGCTGGTGCTCGGCGGCAGCCAGGGCGCGCGCGCATTGAACAACGCGGTGCCGCAGGCGCTGGCAGCACTGGGCAGCCGCGTCGCCATCGAGGTGCGTCACCAGAGCGGTGAGAAGCTGCATGCCGAAGCGCTGGCGGCTTACCGCGATGCCGGTGTCGAGGCGCGCGTGGAGGCCTTCATCGCCGACATGGCCGAGGCCTTCGCCTGGGCCGACCTGGTGGTGTGCCGTTCCGGCGCCTCGACCCTGGCTGAGCTGTGCGCGGTCGGTGTCGGCAGCGTGCTGGTGCCCTTCGCCGCCGCGGTCGACGATCACCAGACCCGCAATGCGGAGTATCTGGTCGAGCGCGGCGCGGCCGTGTTGCTGAAGCAGGATGAAACGCTGGCCACGCATCTTGAAGGCGTGCTGCGCGAATTGTCCGAAAATTCCGACCGACGCATGC
>NZ_JBFULC010000006.1:0-95855 GCF_056400525.1 Stenotrophomonas sp. P5_A9 | reverse complement strand
ACGCGAGCCTCCAGGGATGGATTCACGGCGTGTCCCGCAGACCCACCCACGCCGCCCAAACCCTCGGCACAAGGACACGACGGCGTCCGAGCTCAATAATCATCCAGATGATCAAACAGCCCCGGCTGGCTCACCGCCTCGCGCTCCCGGAATCCCCCCAATCCCACCCCCACCAACCGATACCGCGTCTCTGCCGGCAGATCCACCCGCGCCCGCAACGCCAGCGCGATATCCCGCAACTCCTCCATCGACTCCGGCGGCGACTCCGGCGTAAAACTGCGCGTGATGATCCGGAACTGCGACGTCTTCAACTTCAGCACCACCGTATGCCCCACCCGCTCGGTCTTACGCGTCGCGTGCCACGTCTTCCCCGCCAGCTCAACGATCGCCGCCTCCAGTGCCTCCAACGGCAGATCCTCGGCGAACGTATCCTCTGACGAAATCGACTGCACCGGCTGGTCCGGCTCCACCGCACGCTCATCGATCCCCCGCGCGCGACTGTACAACCGCGCACCGAATGTCCCGAAGCGGCTCTCCAGCACCTCCAGCGGCAGCGCGCGCAGATCGCCCACCGTCGCGATCCCCAACTCCGCCAGCTTGCCCGCCATCACCTTGCCCACCCCCGGCACCCGGTTCACCGGCAACGGCGTCAAAAACCGCTCCACCCGATGCGGCGGCACCACGAACTGACCGTCCGGCTTGCGCCAGTCCGACGCGATCTTCGCCAGGAACTTGTTCGGCGCTATTCCCGCCGACGCCGTCAGCTGCGTCTCCTCGCGGATCTGCGCACGGATTACCTCGGCAATCTCGGTGGCCACCGTCATCCCGCCCTTGTGCACCGTCACATCCAGGTAGGCCTCATCGAGCGACAGCGGCTCCACCAGATCCGTGTGCCGCAGGAAAATCTCCCGCACCTGCCGGGACACCGCCTTGTAACGCACGAAATCCGGCGGCACGAACACCGCATCCGGACACAACCGCTCCGCACGCAGCGCCGGCATCGCCGAGCGGATCCCGAACACCCGCGCCTCGTACGATGCCGCGCATACCACCGACCGCGCGCCCTTCCACGCCACCACCACCGGCCGCCCGCGCAGCGACGGATCGTCGCGCTGCTCCACCGACGCGTAAAACGCGTCCATGTCCACATGAATGATTTTGCGCAGAACCGACACGGCGGGAAGACTCGGACCTGGAAGCGGATTGCTAGATGAACAAGATTACAGCCACACGCCTGAGTATGGTCTTTTCATAACAACAACATGCGGTTTTCAAGCTGAAAACACTACGCCAGCGTACGGTTAAAACGTTTGATTGAATCGCTTTTCCTCTGCACTCTTGCGCACTTGTATCCCAGCAACATAGCCGACCCACGGCCGGCTTTACCCGATGGCAACTTCTCCAGGATTGCGCTTTCCATGACTCGTCTCCACGCGTTCTCGCGCGAACAACTGCTGGCCAGCGCCCGCGGTGAACTGTTCGGCCCGGGCAGCGGTCGCCTGCCCAACGATCCGATGCTGATGTTCGATCGCATCACCGACATCCGCGACGACGGCGGCCCACACGGCAAGGGACTGGTGCGCGCCGAACTGGATATCCGCCCGGACCTGTGGTTCTTCGGCTGCCATTTCATCGGCGACCCGGTCATGCCCGGCTGCCTCGGCCTGGATGCCATGTGGCAGCTCACCGGCTTCTATCTCACCTGGCTCGGCGCCCCCGGCCGCGGCCGCGCCCTGGGCTGCGGGGAAGTGAAGTTCACCGGACAGGTGCTGCCCGAAGCGAAGCTGGTGAGCTATGAAATCGACATCACCCGCGTCATCAACCGCAAGCTGGTGATGGCCCAGGCCGACGCCCGCATGCTGGTGGACGGCCGTGAAATCTATTCCGCCAAAGACCTCCGCGTAGGTCTGTTCACCTCCACCGAGAACTTCTGATGCGTCGCGTCGTCATTACCGGAATGGGCATCACCTCGTGCCTGGGCAACGATCTGGACACCGTGTCCGCCGCACTGCGTGAAGGCCGTCCCGGCATCCGCAATCTGCCGGACCATGCCGAAGCCGGCCTACGCAGCCACGTCGGCGGCAACATCGAACTGGACCTGGACGCGCAGATCGACCGCAAGCTCAAGCGCTTCATGAGCGATGCCTCGGCCTATGCCTACATCGCCATGCGCGATGCGATCGCCGATGCCGGTCTGGACGCGGCGCAGGTCGCCAACCCGCGCACCGGCCTGATCGCCGGCTCGGGCGGTGGTTCCAGCCAGTGGCAGGTCGAATCGGCCGACATCCTGCGTGCGCGTGGCGTGCGCAAGGTCGGCCCGTACATGGTCCCGCGCACGATGTGCTCCACGGTGTCGGCATGCCTGGCCACCGCGTTCCAGATCAAGGGCCTGAGCTACTCGCTGTCCGCGGCCTGCGCGACCTCCGCCCATTGCATCGGCGCGGCCGCCGACCTGATCCGCCACGGCGCCCAGGACGTGATGTTCGCCGGTGGTGGTGAAGACCTGCACTGGTCGATGAGCGTGATGTTCGACGCCATGGGCGCGCTGTCCACCCGCTTCAACGAGACCCCTGCCTCGGCCTCGCGCCCGTACGACAAGGACCGCGATGGCTTCGTCATCGCCGGTGGTGGCGGCATGCTGGTGCTGGAAGATTACGACCACGCCGTGGCCCGTGGCGCACGCATCTACGCCGAGCTGGTCGGCTACGGTGTCACCTCCGATGGCGCCGACATGGTGGCCCCGTCCGGTGAAGGCGCGGTGCGCTGCATGAACATGGCGATGGCCAACCTGTCCGGCCCGATCGATTACCTCAACACGCACGGCACCTCGACCCCGCTGGGCGATGTCACCGAGCTGAAGGCCGTGCGCGAGGTGTTCGGCGAAGCGATCCCGCCGCTGTCCTCGACCAAGGCGCTGTCCGGCCATTCGCTGGGTGCGGCAAGCGTGCACGAAGCGATCTACTGCCTGCTGATGATGCGCGACGGTTTCATCGCCGGCTCGGCCAACATCGGCGAGCTCGATCCGCTGGTGGAGGGCTTCCCGATCGTGCGCCAGAGCCAGGATGCGCAGTTGAACACGGTGATGTCCAACAGCTTCGGTTTCGGCGGCACCAACGCGGCGCTGGTCTTCGGCCGGGTGTGATGCGCGGTTGATGCAGTGATGAAAAAGCCCGGCCACTGCGCCGGGCTTTTTGCCTTGGGTCCGGCGGTCGTGCTTCGGGCAGGAAAGGCAGCCGAGCATGGCTCGGCTCTACCGAAACGTTCCGCAGCAGGCCACATGACCGGACGCCGTGCGGGCAATCCCGCACCACGCGTGGACGGATCACGCGCCGGCAATCCCGCACCACGTGTGGACGGATCACGCGCCGGTAATCCCGCACCACGCGTGGGCGGATCGCGCGCCGGTAATCCCGCATCACGCGTGGACCGATCACGCGCCGGTAATCCCGCACCACGTGTGGACGGATCACGCGCCGGCAATCGCGCATCACGCGTGGACCGATCACGCGCTGGTAATCCCGCATCACGCGTGACCGGTAGTGCCGAGCCATGCTCGGCAACCGCGCGCAGCGCGGCACACGCACCCGAAGCCAACATTCATCAAACCGCCATCGGCGTTGCCGGCGTAGCTTCTGCCCGTCGCGCTCGGTCCGGCGGTCATGATGCCGGCAGGAAAGGCAGCCGAGCATGGCTCGGCTCTACCGATGCGTGATCAGGCCACCTGACCTGATCACGCGCCGGCAATCCCGCATCACGCGTGGACCGATCACGCGCTGGTAATCCCGCATCACGCGTGACCGGTAGTGCCGAGCCGTGCTCGGCAACCGCGCGCAGCGCGGCACACGCATCCGAAGCCAAGATCCGTCAAACCGCCATCGGCGTTGCCGGCGTAGCATCTGCCCGTCGCGCTCGGTCCGGCGGTCATGATCCCGGCAGGAACAGCAGCCGAGCATGGCTCGGCTCTACCGATGCGTGATCAGGCCACCTGACCTGATCGCGCGCCGGCAATCCCGCACCACGCGTGACCGGTAGTGCCGAGCCATGCTCGGCAACCGCGCGCAGCGCGGCACACGCATCCGAAGCCGCCATCCGTCAAACCGCCACCCGGCGTTGCCGGCGTAGCTTCTGCCCGTCGCGCTCGGTCCGGCGGTCATGATCCCGGCAGGAAAGGCAGCCGAGCATGGCTCGGCTCTACCGATGCGTGATCAGGCCACCTGACCTGATCGCGCGCCGGCAATCCCGCATCACGCGTGACCGGTAGTGCCGAGCCATGCTCGGCAACCGCGCGCAGCGCGGCACACGCATCCGACGCCAACATCCATCAAACCAGCGTCGGCGTTGCCGGCGTAGCTTCTGCCCGTCGCGCTCGGTCCGGCGGTCATGATGCCGGCAGGAAAGGCAGCCGAGCGTGGCTCGGCTCTACCGTAGATGCGGCAGCAGCAGCGCGTGCGCGTCTACCAGCGAACCGACGATGCGGTGGCCCAGCGCGCGCAGTTCCTCGTCGGGATGGACCAGGTCGGGCACCTGGATCGCGGTCATGCCCGCGCCCACCGCCGCGCGGATACCCGCCGGCGAATCTTCCAGCGCCAGGCAGCGCGCTGGCGCCTTGCCCAGTTTCTGCGCAGCCAGCAGGTAGATGTCCGGCGCCGGCTTGGGATGGGCGACGTCGCTGCTGGTCACCACCACGTCGAAGAAATCCAGCAACCCGGACGCCGCCAACTTGCGCGATGCCCGCGGCTGCCGCGTCGAGGTCGCCACCGCGCGCGGCACGTCGTGCTCGCGCAACAGCTGCAGCAGTTCCAGGATGCCCGGCCGCAACGGCAGCCCGGCGTGCGTGCGTTGTTCGTAAAGGTCGTGGCAGCGCGCGAACAGCGCCGCCACCTGGTCCGCATCGATGCGCTCCAGCAGCAGGCATTCGCAGTCGCGATCACCCAGCCCGACCATGCGCAGCCAGAAGCCGTCCTCGAATGGCAGCCCCCGTTCCTGCGCGGCCTGGGACCAGCACTCGACCGACACCCGCTCGCTGTCGATCATCAACCCATCCATGTCGAAGATGACCGCGTCAGGCAGGAACGGCAGCGCAGCGATCTGGCTCATGGCACGTCGAACAGGGTTTCCAGGTCGGCAGCATCCAGCGTGCGCCACTGGCCTTCTTCCAGCCCGTCCAGCGACAACCCACCAATGCGGCTGCGGTGCAGCGCCTCGACATGGTTGCCGACCGCAGCGAACATCCGCCGCGCCTGGTGGTAGCGGCCTTCATGCAGCACCAGCTGCGCCTGGCGCGGGCCGTTCACGTGCAGCTCGGCCGGCAGCAGCGGCTTGTCGTCCGATTCCAGCAACAGGCCGCCACTGGCAAAGCGCGCGGTTTCATCGCCGCGCAGGTCTTCGGCCAAGGTCACCTCATAGGCCTTGTCCAGGCGTGATTTGGGCGACACGATCCGGTGCAGCAGCGCGCCGTCGTCGGTCATCAGCAGCATGCCGCTGGTGTCCCGGTCCAGCCGGCCCACCGAGGACAGCACCGGCGCGCGCTCGCGATACCGCGGCGGCAGCAGGTCGTAGATCAACCGACCCTTGTCCTTGGTCGAACAGGTGTAACCGCGCGGCTTGTGCAGCATCAGGGTCAGCCCCTGCGGGGGGTCCAGCGGCTCGCCCTCGACCCGGATCGCCTCGTGCGCGATCACGTCATCGGCATACAGCACCTCGCCGTCGGCATCGGTGACCAGGCCGGCGCGGAACATCCCCTGCACCTGCTTGCGGCTGCCATAGCCGAGGTTGGCCAGAAGCTTGACCAGTTTCATGCACGGTCCCAGTTGCGGCCGCGCGGGCTGTCCTTGACCCGGGTCGGCTCGCGGGTGCGGCCGGTGTCCTTGGCCTTGGTCGCCTGGATCAGCTTGAAGCCGTCACGTTCGGCGGCCACGCGGACCTGGCCGAAGCTGTCGTTGAGGATCTGCTCGTACGGCAGGTGGCGGTTGGCCACCAGCCACATCCGCCCACCCGGGCGCAGCGCCTGCGCGGCCACGGCGATGAAACGCTGGCCGATGTCGGGGCGGTCGGCACGCGACGGAGTGTGGAACGGCGGGTTGGTGACGATGAAGTCGTACTGGCCTTCGATGCCGGCGGTGACGTCCTGCCAGTGGTAGGCCAGCGCCGCGGGCTTGTTCAGCGCGCACAGGTTCTCGCGCGCCAGCGCCAGGGCGCGGCCTTCGGCCTCGAACAGGTCCAGCCCGGTCACGCCCGGGCAGCGCGCCAGCACTTCAGCCGACAGGTAGCCAAAGCCGGCGCCCAGGTCGGCGCCTCGGCCGGCCAGGTCGGCCGGCAGCTGCTCCACCAGCAGCGCCGAGGCCGGGTCGATGCGGTCCCAGGCGAAGATGCCCGGACGGCTCTGGAAGCGGCCGCCCAGGATCGCCCGCGGCGCGTCCAGGGTCGCCCAGCGCTGGGCCAGCGCGGCGTCGTGCTGGCCGTTCAGCGGCGCGGTCCAGTAGGCGCGGCAGTGGTTCTTGGTCAGCTTGCCGCCCAGGCCGGCCAGCTCCTGCAGGTCGCCTTCACCGGAGCGCGCGCCTTCATTGTTGTGCTGGCAGGCCACCACCACGCCACCCGGCGCGGTCAGGGCCAGCGCCCGGGCGAACAGGGCCCGGGCTTCCTCGCGCTGGCGCGGCGGCAACACCAGCACCACGGCGTAGCGGGTGGTGTCGCTGGCCAGCTGCTGCTCGTCGCGCACGGTCCAGCCGCTGGCTTCCAGCGCGTCGGCGAACGGTCGGAAGCTCTGCTCGCAGACCAGCTGGCCCGGCTGGGCATGTTCGCGCAGCGGCCAGCCATCGCGGGCGCGCAGGAACAGCACCGGGCCGGCGGGCCAGGACAGCACGCCACTGGCGAACGGCAGGAACAGGGTTTCCAGGGGAGCGTCGTGCTGGGCAGCCATCGGGAGGCACATCTTGAAAGGAGACGGCCATTCTACCGGTTCGCCCGGATCGGCCCCGCCCCGGGCCGATTTGCGTTTATTCAACGCCGCGTTGATCCCCTGCCAACATCCCAACCGTCAGGGTGGAGGCTCACTTGCGATGGAGATGGCTCATGCGTGYATTGTTTGTCGGTGGCGTAGTCGACAACAGCGAGATGGACATGGAGGGCGCGCAGCCGCCAGTGCATTACCCGCAGGACAGCGGCGGCGGCCACTCGCGCTACCGCCTGCACCAGGTGGGCAAGCAGGCCGACGGCAGCGTGGCCTATGCGGTATACGGCGCGCCGGACATGGCCGATGACGAGGTGGCGCGGGTGGCCGACGAACGCGCTTACGCCCGCCGGTTCGAGGCCGAGCCGGAGGTGTTCCAGCACTGAGCCGGCCCGTCTGATCCGGCGTATTCGAGCCGGATCAGCCCAGGCAGCTTGCCGCCCGTCATTCCACCGGCGGCAACTGCCGGATCGCGGCGATCCGGTCCAGCCACACCAGGTGCTGCTGCACCGGGGCATCCAGGTCGTCCAGACGCAGCTGGCCGTTGCTGCCCTCGTTCTCGTCGGCGTCGCGGTACTGCTGAAGCGTCGGCTGCACCGCGACCGTGCCCAGCACGCGGCTGCCATCGTCGAGGGTCACTTCGACCCGGGTTTGACCGTGCAGCTGCGGCAACAGTGCTTCAAGGGCGGCGATCCGCGCCGGATCGGTGTGGATGGTGGGGGCATAACGGGACATGTGGACTCCTGTGGCGTACCCGGTCGATTGTGGGCATGCCGCCGTCAACGGTCCGGCAAAGCACGTCGCTGGTTGCCGAGCACGCTGCGCACGGCCGAGACCAGTTGGGCCACCGAATACGGCTTGGCCACGTGCTCCTGGAAGCCCGAGGCCAATGCGCGCTTGCGGTCATCGGCGCGGGCCAGCGCCGTCACCGCCACGGCGGGCAACGCGTCCGCTTCCACGCCGATGTCTTCGCGCAGGGTCCGCACCAGGCCGTAACCGTCCATGCCGGGCATGCCGATATCGGTCAGCAGCACGTCGATGCCGGTGTGGCCGCCCTGGTCGAGCAGCGCCAGAGCTTCACCGGCCGAAGTCGCTGCGGTGACTTCCGCGCCCTGCTCCTCCAACAGCCGGCGCAGGTACTCCAGCACTTCGGGTTGGTCTTCCACCGCCAGCAGGCGCAGGCCCTTGAGCGGATACGGCTCGATGATCTGTTCGCCGATCGGCCCGCTGAATACCTCGCGCAGCGGGCGACCATCGGCCTGCGGCTGGTAGTGCGGCAAGCGCACGGTGAACGTGGCGCCGTGGCCAGGGCCTTCGCTGGCGGCCGACACCGCGCCGCCGTGCAGTTCAACCAGCTGTTGGGCGATCGCCAGCCCCAGTCCCAGCCCACCATGACGCCGCGTGGTGGTGCCATCGGCCTGGCGGAAGCGGCTGAACAGGTGACGCAGGAATTCCGGGGCGATGCCGTCACCGGAGTCGGCCACGCTGATCGACCAGTGGCCGCCATCGGCGCGCAGGGTCACCGTGACGGTGCCCTCGGCCGGGGTGAACTTGATCGCATTGGAGAGCAGGTTCCACAGCACCTGCTGCAGCCGGGTGGCATCGCCCAGCACCAGCGCCGGTTCCTCGGGCAGCACCAGGCTCATCTCCAGTGCCTTGCCCTCGGCGACCAGCTCCTGGGCACCCATCGCCTCGGTCAGCTGGGCGCGCAGGTCCAGCACTTCCACTTCCAGCTGGACCTTACCCAGCAGCATGCTGCTGAGGTCGAGCATGTCCGAGATCAGGCGCTTCTGCGCCATCGCGCTGTTGGCAATGACGCCCAGGCCCTTGAACAGCGGGCTGGTGTTGTCCACCCGCTGCAGCAGCAGTTCGCTCCAGCCCAGGATGGTGGTCAGCGGGGTACGCAGTTCGTGCGACAGCGTGGCCAGGAACTCGTCCTTCAACCGCGCCATGTTCTCGGCGGCACTGCGTGCGGCGCGCTCGGACTGCAGCAGCTCCTCGCGTGCCATCTCGATTTCGCGGCGCTCGGTCACATCCGGGCTGCTGCCGGCCAGGCCGATGAACCGGCCCATCCGCGAGAAGCGCGGACGCGCGTTCATTTCCAGCCAGCGCCACTGCCCATCCGCGCGGCGGCCGCGTACCAGCGCGTGCATCGAGCGCTGCGCTTTCAGCGCTTCCTGCAGTTCGTAGTCGAACACCGACGCATCGTCGGGATGCACCAGGCCCTGCCAGACCGCTTCGGGTACGCGCTCGTCGCCACCGAAGAACTCGGTGAACGCGCTGTTGACGAACCGGGCGTGGCCCAGCTCGTCCAGCACCCACACCGGCATCGGCAACCCGTCGGCCAGGGCACTGAAACGCGCTTCGCTTTCGGCCAGTTCCACTTCGATCTGCTTGCGGCTGGTGATGTCGAAGAACACCACCGCCACCTGGTTGTCGCCCGGGGCGCCGACGCGCACCGCTTCGACCGAATACCAGCGTCCCAGCGCACGCGCTTCCTGCTCGAACTGCTGGGGTTGGCCGGTCGCGGCAACCTCACCATAGACCTCGAACCATTCGGTTTCGTGCCCCGGCACCACCTCGGTGACGCGCTGCCCAAGTACGCCGATCAGCCCTGTATTTCGCTCGAACGCCTCGTTGAACTCCAAAAACCGGTAATCGACGGCGATCTTGTCCTCAAACAACACCTCGATCACGCAGAAGCCGGCATTCATCTGCTCCAGCATGCTCCGGTACAGGCCGGAATCTGCCGCAGGCGTCATGAAAGGGGAACGTTCAAGGGTGGAAGTGGGCAGGCTGGACAAAGGCGTCAATGGGGCAACTGGCGAAACGGAGGTATACAGCATCTTCCAGACCGCGTATTCGTAGCGTCAAGCGCGGGGTCAGGCGGGTTCGGGTTCTGACGTAGGTGAATTCGCGGCAACCGGGGGCTGCGGCAGGGGGCGTGTCGATTGTCCCACCCGGCGAACAGGAACACACTCAAGCCCGGATCCGTCTGTGATCGTGATCGAGGAGTCGCCATGAACCGCAAACCTTTGGTAGCCGGACTGTTGACCTGCCTGCTGGTGATCGGCTGCGCCAGCGCGGCCCCGCGTTCGGTCACCGATCCCCAGGCACCGCGTGCCTTGAGCGGCGATGGCCCGGTCAAGGTCAGCTGGACCGACCCGGCCCAGTTCACCGAAATCCGCCAGAGCAGCAACCGCTTCGAGGCCGAGCGCGGCGACTGGGTGCAGCAGTTGGCGCAGTACGCGCAGAAGACCGCCGGCAAGCAGTTGCAGCCAGGGCAGACCCTGGAGGTGACCATCACCGACATCAAGCGCGCCGGCGACTACGAGCCCTGGCACGGACCGCGCGGCACCGATATCCGCATCCTGCGCGACGTCTACCCGCCGCGGATCACGCTCAGCTATACCCTGCGTGACGCCCAGGGCCAGGTGCTGGCCGAGGCCGAGCGCAAGCTGTCCGACACCGGCTACCTGCACAACATCGGCATGCAGCGCGATACCGATCCGCTGCGCTACGAGAAGCGGCTGCTGGACGACTGGGCCCAGCGCGACCTGCGCGCCCCGGCCACCGCCAGCAACTGACCCGGATTGCGTAACGCCACGCCATGCGTGGCACTGACGGTGCCCAGCCACGCAGGGCGTGGCTCTACCCGGTTCTCACCCTTGCAGGACGTGCGGCACCCGTTTGACCGCACACGGCAGCTGGTACGCACTGACCCCGCACAGCGGCGCCAGCACATCCAAACGCGGCGATTGGCCCCACAAGGTGACGGTGCTGCCCACCCCGGCCTGCGGCAGGTCGGTGATATCCACGGTGAGCATGTCCATCGATACCCGCCCGATCAGCGTGGCCGCGTGGCCGTCGATCACCACCGGCGTGCCATTGGGCGCGAACTGCGGGTAGCCATCGGCATAACCGAGCGCCACCACGCCCACCCGGGTCGGACGCTGCGCAACGAAGCGCGCGCCATAGCCGACCGGCTCGCCGATACCGATCTCGCGCACGGCGAAGATCTTCGACTGCATGGTCATCACCGGGCGCAGGCGCTCGGTCAACGTCGAGTGCGTGGGCAACGGATTGGCCCCGTACAGCATCAGGCCCGGGCGCACCCAGTCGCTGCGCACGTCCGGCCAGCCCAGCAGCGCCGGTGAGTTGCACAGGCTTGTTTCGCCCGCCAGGCCTTCGATCGCCGCGGCGAAGGTGTCGGCCTGCTCGCGGGTACGCGGGCTGTCCAGTTCATCGGCACGCGCCATGTGGCTCATCAGCACCATCGGCCCGACCTGCGGCAGCGCGCTCAGGCGCGCGTGCGCGGTGCGGAAATCGGCCGGCGACAGGCCGAGACGATGCATGCCGCTGTCCAGCTTCAGCCAGATATGCAGCGTGGCATCGGTGTCGAACGCGGCCACCGCATCGACCTGCCACGGCGCACCGACGGCGAACCACAGGTTGTGCTGCACGATCAGCGGCAGCTCGTCGGCATCGAAGAACCCTTCCAGCAGCACGATCGGCGTGGTAATGCCGGCTTGGCGCAGTTCCAGCGCCTCTTCGATGCAGGCCACGCCGAACGCGTCGGCCTCGCCCTGCAGCGCGCGCGCGCACGCGATGGCACCGTGCCCGTAGGCATCGGCCTTGATCGCGGCCAGCGTCTTGCGGCCACCACCGAGGTCACGGGCGAGGCGGAAATTGGCGCGCAACGCGTCCAGGTCGATCAACGCGCGGGCTGGGCGCATGCTTTGGGCTCACTATGAACAACGGATGCGGCGGTATGGCCGTAACGGAAGATATCCAGGCCTTCGGTGCTGATCTGCGGCTGACGCGCGCTCATCAGGTCGGCCAGGTAACGGCCCGAACCGCAGGCCATGGTCCAGCCCAACGTGCCGTGGCCGGTGTTGAGGAACAGGTTGCGGTACGGGGTGGCGCCGATCACCGGCGTGCCATCGGGGGTGGCCGGGCGCAGCCCGGTCCAGAACTCGGCGCGCGACAGGTCGCCGCCGTGCGGGTACAGATCGCCCACCACCTTTTCCAGGGTGGCGCGGCGGCGCGGCGACAGCGACAGGTCGAACCCGACCACTTCGGCCATGCCACCGACGCGGATGCGGTCGTCGAAGCGGGTGACGGCCACCTTGTAGCTTTCGTCCAGGATGGTCGAGGTCGGCGCCATTGCCGCGTCGGTGATCGGCAGGGTCAGCGAGTAGCCCTTGAGCGGGTACACCGGCAGGCGCAGGCCCAGCGGGTCCACCAGCGAGGGCGAATAGCTGCCGAGCGCGACCACGTAGCGGTCGGCGGTTTCCAGCTTGCCGTCGATGCGCACCCCGGTGATGCGGTCACCATCGGTCTGCAGGCCGGCGATGTCCTGGTCGAAGCGGAACTCAACCCCGGCATCGACGCACATCTGCGCCAGGCGACGGGTGAACAGCTGGCAGTCGCCGGTCTGGTCGCGCGGCAACCACAGCGCGCCGACCAGTTTGTCGGCCACCCCGGCCAGCGCCGGCTCGTGGGCGATGATGCCCTCGCGGTCGAGCACCTTGTAGGGCACGCCGTACTGGGCCAGCACTTCGATGTCCTGCGCCGAGGCGTCCAGCTGCTGTTGGGTGCGGAACAGCTGGGTGGTGCCCAGGTCGCGGCCTTCGAATTCGATGCCGGTCTCGCGGCGCAGCTCGTTCAGGCAGTCGCGGCTGTATTCGGACATGCGCACCATGCGCGCCTTGTTGATCGCGTAGCGCTCGTGGGTGCAGTTGCGCAGCATCTGCGCCAGCCACGCGTACTGGCGCCAATCCAGGCCGGGCCGGATCGCCAGCGGGGCGTGTTCGGAGAACAACCACTTGACCGCCTTCAGCGGCACGCCGGGGGCGGCCCACGGCGAGGTGTACCCGAACGACAGCTGGCCGGCGTTGGCGAAACTGGTTTCCAGCGCCGGACCGGGCTGGCGGTCCACGACCGTGACTTCAAACCCGGCCTGCCGCAGGTACCAGGCACTGGTGGTGCCGATGACGCCGCTGCCAAGGACTAGAACGCGCATGCTGCTTCTCCAACCCGATCATTCCCTGCACTGGAGCGTGCCGGGACCATATTTACGGAAGTATATTCCGGCCAAACCCAGCTTTTCGCCTGTTTTTAGCAGCGATGGCAGGGTATTGTCCTGCCAACCCCCATGCCTGGATGACGCCAATGGCCGTGCGCCCCCGCGAGCTGGACAAGATCGACCGCAAGATCCTGCGCATCCTGCAGGCCGAGGGCCGGATCTCCTTCACCGAGCTGGGCGAACGGGTCGGCCTGTCGACCACGCCCTGCACCGAGCGGGTACGCCGCCTGGAGCGCGATGGCGCCATCACCGGCTACTACGCCAAGCTCGATCCGCACTACCTCAAGGCCAGCCTGCTGGTGTTCGTGGAGATCAGCCTGGCCTACAAGTCCGGCGACATTTTCGAGGAGTTCCGGCGCGCCGCGTTGAAGTTGCCCAACGTGCTGGAATGCCACCTGGTCTCGGGCGATTTCGACTACCTGCTCAAGGCCCGCATCAGCGAGATGGCGTCCTACCGCAAGCTGCTCGGCAGCACGCTGCTGACCTTGCCGCACGTGCGCGAATCCAAGAGCTACATCGTGATGGAAGAGGTCAAGGAAACGTTGATGTTGCCGATTCCGGATTGAGTTGGGCGGCCACCAAACGCGAAAGGCGGCGCGCTTGCGCGCACCGCCTCGGGTCGTGGAATGACGCGCGCGTCAGCGCTGCTGTTTGGAACCGGGGCTGCGCTGGTCCGGCTGCTTGCCGCCCTTCTGGTTCTGCTGGTCCCACTGCTGCTGGTTCTGCTGGCCGGCCTTCTGGTGCTGCTGCTGACTGCCCTGCTGTTCCTGCTGCGGCATCTTCCCGCCCTTCTGGTTCTGCTGGTTGGTCATGATTGCACTCTTCTGAAAAACCTTGGAATACGCCGCATTCCGGCGCACGCACAGGGTTCCGGAAAAACGGTTAATCGCAGGCGAAAAAACAGTGAGCGCAATCGTTGACGCACATGACTGCGGGGCGCGGTTGTGGAGCGTTCATCGATGGCGCGCTGCGCGTGAGGTCATGCTGGCATCGAACGCCGCATCGCTACGGCAGTCGACCGTGGGTCGTCCTTACCGCCAGTTACGGCTTGATCTGCTGGCCGTTGCCGCTGGGGATGGCGTCGTAATACCGGCCGGTACGGGTATCGAGCACGCGGTTGGGGCCGACCTGCTTGGCACCGGGAATGATGCGGCCGTGGCGGTCGTACACCTTGGGCTGCAGGGTCGGGCCCTGGATCGGCTGGGCCGGGCCGTCGCCCTGGGCCTGGATCGGATGAGTCCGCAGCTGCTGCTGGACCTGGCTGTCGGACTTCACCGGCGCCATCTGCCCGGACAGGCTGTCGACCGGGGCCGGACGCACCGGCGTGGGCAGCGGCGTGGGGCTGGGCTGGGTGACCACCACGGGGCGGGTCTTGGTCGGGCTCGGCGGCGGCCCGATCTGCGCCATGGCCGCGGCCGGCAACAGCACCAGCAGCGCAGCGGCGAGGCAGGGGTGGCGGGACATGGCAGGCTCCGGCGGGGATCAGGACTCCACCTTGCACCCACGCGGGTATCAGCACCATGAACATCGCCGATCAAGGCCGCGCGGGTTGAAGCGCCCGCCGCCGGCCCAATCTTGAACCCACCCCCGCGAGGAACCGCCATGACCGCCTTCGATCTCTCTCCCCCCAGCGACGCCCAGCGCCAGGCCCTGGTGGCCGGTCTCAGCGCCGATGAGCGCCGGGTGCTGCTCCAGCACGGCACCGAGGCGCCTTACTGCGGCGTGTTCCTGGACAACAAGCAGGACGGCGTCTATGGCTGCCGCCTGTGCGGGCTGCCGCTGTTCCGTTCCAGCACCAAGTTCGACTCCGGGACCGGCTGGCCGAGCTTCTTCGCCCCGTTCGACCCGGCGCATGTGCGCGAGATCCGCGACATCAGCCACGGCATGATCCGTACCGAGATCGTCTGCGCGCGATGTGACAGCCATCTCGGCCATGTGTTCCCCGATGGTCCACCACCGACCCACGAGCGGCATTGCCTGAATTCGGTCTCGCTGTCGTTCACCCCCAATGGCGAACCCTACCCGGACCCATTGCAGCGCGGCGGCGCCGAAGCCCAGCCCGCGGGTTGACGTCGCGGGCGGCGGACTGAAGCGACCGGCTCGGACCGGTGGGTGCGGGCCGCAGGTCCGCACATCGGCGTCGCAAAAGTGTGACATCGAACAAACGCCCCCTTCAGAAAACCGGGGGACGGGCCGACATGGAGGTATCCCCTACTCCGCGCCGGCCCCATGCTCATCTTCGTTGGATTCCTCATCGTCATCATCAGCGTGCTCGGCGGCTACCTCGGCGCGCACGGCAAGCTGGCCGCCCTGTGGCAACCGTACGAACTGGTCATCATCGGCGGCGCGGCGCTGGGCGCGTTTCTGGTGGGGACCCCGGTCAAGACCGTCAAGCAGACCCTGCAGGCCACCATCGGCGTGTTCAAGGGCCCGGCCTACAAGCAGCAGGACTACATCGACGTCCTGAGCCTGCTCTACGAACTGCTCAACAAGGCCCGCCGCGAGGGCTTCATGGCGCTGGAAGACCATGTCGAGCGCCCGGCCGAAAGCAGCATCTTCGCCAACTACCCCAAGGTGCAGGCCGACCACCACCTGGTCGACTTCATCACCGATTGCCTGCGCCTGATGATCGGCAGCAACATCGAACCGCACGAGCTGGAGCCGCTGCTGGAGATGGAGCTGGAAAAGCACCACGCCGAAGCCATGCAGCCCTCGGCGGTGCTGAACAAGGTGTCCGACGGCCTGCCCGGTTTCGGCATCGTGGCCGCGGTGCTGGGCATCGTGATCACCATGGGCTCGATCGGCGGTGAGATCACCGAGGTCGGCGCGCACGTGGCCGGCGCGCTGGTCGGTACCTTCCTGGGCATCCTGCTGGCCTACGGCTTCGTCAGCCCGCTGGCCGCGGCCGTGGAAGCGCGCGCCGAACAGGACAGCCGTATCTACGAGTCGGTCAAGACCGCCCTGCTGGCCTGCCTGCGCGGCTACAACCCGAAGATCGCCCTCGAATTCGCCCGCAAGACCCTGCCCTCGAACGTGCGCCCGGGTTTCAGCGAATTCGAACAGCACCTCAAGACGGTCAAGTAAGGCACCGCCATGGCCGAGAACAAACCCACCGTCATCGTCCGCCGGGTCAGGAAGGCCGGCCACGCCGCCCATCATGGCGGCGCCTGGAAGGTTGCCTACGCCGACTTCGTCACCGCGATGATGGCCTTCTTCCTGGTGCTGTGGCTGATGGCGGCCACCACCAAGCCCGAGCGCGCGGCCATTTCCGAGTACTTCCGCAACCCCAGCCCGCTGGCGGGGCAGAGTCCGACTGCCGCGCCAGGCATGGCCGGTCCCGGCGGCGCCAGCACCTCGATGATCAAACTGGGCGGGGCCACCGACATTTCGAGGGGCAACAGCAACGACCCGTTCCAGAACCAGCAGGCGGCCAAGCCGGTGCCGCAGACCGAGCGCGAGCGCGAGAAGCAGCAGCTGGAGGCGCTCAAGCAGGAACTGGAAGAAGCGATCAGCAAAAGCCAGGCGCTGGAACCGTTCAAGGACCAGTTGCTGCTGGACCTCACCCCGGAAGGCCTGCGCATCCAGATCGTGGACAAGCAGAACCGGCCGATGTTCGACATGGGCAGCGCCGCGCTCAAGCCGTACACGCGCGACATCCTGCGCGAGCTGTCGCAGTTCATCAACCACGTGCCGAACCGGATCAGCATCACCGGCCACACCGACACCACCGCCTACAACGCCGTGCACGGCTACAGCAACTGGGAACTCAGCGCCGACCGCGCCAACGCGGCCCGTCGCGCCCTGCTCGACGGTGGCATGACCGAGGAGAAGGTGACCCGCGTGGTCGGGCTGTCCTCCTCGGTGTTGTTCGACAAGACCCAGCCGGACAATCCGATCAACCGCCGCATCAGCATCGTGGTGATGACCAAGGCCGCCGAAGCCGCTGCGTTGGCCGGTGCCGGACAGGAACTGGCGCTGTCGCCGACCGCTGCCGACCCGGACATCCAGGCGGCGCAGGCACCGGCGGGGTCACCCTGACGGAAGGAAGCCGGGCGTGGGCAGCTGGTCAGCCGTTCGGATGGACGGCGGGCCGGTCGGACGCCCGAATGGTCGGGCCATGCACGCCTGGCGCTGTTGGCGCCGCACGACCGGACGAGAAGTACGTGCCTTGGTAGGTCGCGCCCCGGCCGACTGCACGCAGGTGGGCAACGTTCGATGTGGCATGACCCTCAACGCAGCTGCCGGTTCCGGGCGCCATATCGTTTCGAGGTCATGCGTTCCCGGGCGTGGGCGGTCCATCGGCAGTCGGCTGCGACCCGACCCTACCGGCGGGTCCTGCGTGGGCGGGCCGTCCGCGCCGCGCGTGCCTGTGTGGAGCCTGTCCGCAGGGACGGGCCGACGGCAGCGGCCAACCCCATTACAATGGCGGTCTTTCCCTGTGTAGATAGACGCCACCATGTCCAAGCAGTCCAAGGCCAAGCGCGACAAGCGCAAGAAGCAGCAGCCCAAGCGCCCGATCAACCGCCTCAACGCCCAGCAGCCGGTGCAGAACCATGCCGTGCTGACCAACGAAGAGGGTCAGGTCGTCGCCGCGATCGGCCTGCAGGGCACCGAATGGCTGCTGGCCATCGGCGGCCAGACCATGGGCAACGCCGACAACCCGGTGCCGATGCTGGCCATGCTCAAGCACCTGTCCAACGTGCAGGAAAAGGAAGGCCGCAAGGTCAACCTGGAATACTCGAGCCAGCTGCAGCAGCTGATCGATGACCTGGCCGCCGACGAAGGCAAGACCGCCGACGAGTACCTGGCCCAGCTGGTCTCCGAGTTCGAAGGCGTGGAAGGCGAAGAAGGCGACGACGCCGAAGACGCCGAAGACGCGCAGATCGTGGACGAGGCCGGCACCGACGCCGCAGCCGAAACCGCCCCGGCCGCCAGCGACGACAAGCCGCAGGCCTGAGCCACGGCAATCCGGTGACGGTCTATATCGACGATGCGGTCCATCCCTGGCGCGGCGAGCGCTGGGCGCATCTGATGGCCGACACCCTGCCCGAGCTGCACGCCATGGCGGCGCAGCTCGGGATTCCCCGCCGGGCGTTCCAGAACCGACCCAGCGGCGCCCACTACGACGTGCCCGCCCCGCTGCGTGCCCACGCCATCGAACTGGGCGCGCAAGCCATCTCGCGGCACACCGACCGCGCGCTGGTCAAAGCAGTCATCGCCAACGCGCGCACGCAATACCAGCCGTAGTGCCGGCCGCTGGCCGGCAACCTCATGAACCTGCCAGCGCACGCTGCGTGCCGGCCGCTGGCCTGCAACCTCATGAACCTCTCAGCGCACGCCGCGTGCCGGCCGCTGGCCGGCAACCTCATGAACCTCTCAGCGCAGGCTGCGCGCCGGCCATTGGCCGGCACATGCTGTCAGGGGGCTTTTACGCCGGATGCGAGGGGCAGCCGACCAACGGTCGGCTCTACCGGTCTCTCAGAACGGGTCGCTGCCCGGTCGCACTTCCACGCCCAACAACGAGCACAGCGCCAGCATCGCGTCGTCGTCGCGGCTGAGCGCCATCCAGCCGGCCAGGCCGTCGTTGCCGGTGTCCACGCTCCACAGCGAGTAGTTCTGCTCGCGGAGGCGGTCGTAGGCGGTGCCCATCAGCACCGAGGCGTCCACCTTGGCGGCGAAATCCTCGTCATCCAGGTCGCCGCCCCAGTCCAGCTGCAGGTTCCAGCGCGCGGACAGCTCGTTGACCGCCGACATCAGCGCATCGGCATCCTCACGGTCCACCTCGAACCCGGACTGCCAGGCGATGGCGGCCATCAGCGGCGGCAGCCAGTCGGCTTCTTCGTCGATCTCCTCGCCGGCTTCCAGCACCGCCTCGCGCCAGCGGTTGAACTGCTGCAGGCCCAGCTCTTCATCGCCCGGGTTGATCAGCACGAACAGGTTCCAGATCCGCGCCTCGAAATCGTCTTCGTCGAAATCGCGCTCTTCTTCTTCGAAGTCGAAATAATCGCTGTTGTCAGGCATGACCGGTATTCCTGTAGGCAGGCGGGCATTCTGCCGTGCAGTGGCGTTGGCAGGAAGCGAAATTCGGCCGCGGGGCCGCCGCGGTTTATCCTGTACGTCTGGAAGATGGCCGTGGTGGCCATTACGACGCACTGACCATGAGCGATACCCCTCCCGATCACCTGGCGATCAACCCGACCAGTCCCTTCCATGATGGCCCCGCGCTTGAGCGTGGCGTCGGCATCCGTTTCAACGATGTCGAGCGCGACAACGTCGAAGAATATTCGGTCAGCGAAGGCTGGATCCGCGTACAGGCCGGCAAGGCCCGCGACCGCCGTGGCAACCCGATGACCATCAAGATCAAGGGCACCGTGGTGGCGTATTACCTGGACCAGAAGCCGGACGCCTGATCCACCGCACGGGGGTAGAGCCACCCCATGGGTGGCTGCTTTCCGGGCCGGGCGCAGGCCAGACCTTCGGCGTTGCGACAGCCACCCATGGGGTGGCTCTACCCGTCGGTCGGGCGCAGGCCGACATCGGGCATTGCGACAGCCACCCATGGGGTGGCTCTACCCTCCGGATTTATGGTTTACCCGCGCTGGCGCGTTTCCAGCAGGTCCAGGTTGCGGATCAGGCGGCGCGAGACCTCATCGGAGATCGTGCCGCGCCGGGTCAGCCGGAACAGTTCCTCGCGCTCGGCGGTCAGCCCGGCGCCGCGCAGCTGGCGGTAGCCCTCTTCCATCCGCCGCACCTTTTCCGGGTCCGCATCGGGTCCGTCGTCCTTCTCCAGGTTGCGCTGGTACAGCAGGCTCACCCGCGAGGCGGCGTCGTTGTACAGCTGCACGTTCTCGGTGGTCTGGTTCTGCACCAGTTGCTGGCGCATGCGTTCCACCCCGGCCAAGGCCGCCTTGGACGCCAGTCGCCGTGCCAGGTCCTCGGCCTTGCGCTCGCCCGAATCGGCCGGCAGCTCCAGGCCCTTGAGCAGGCGCGGCAGCGCCACGCTGGCCGCCACCAGCGAGAACAGGATCACCGCCGCCGCCAGGAAGATCACCAGGTCGCGCGCGGGGAACGCGCTGCCATCGGGCAGGAACAACGGCAGGGTGAGCACGCCGGCCAGGGTGATCGCACCGCGCACGCCGGCCACCGAGGTCGCCACGACGATGCGCCACGAGGTGCCTTGCCGTACTTCGCCGCGATGGCGGGCACGCAGGACGCTCCAGCGCAGCGACACCCACACCCAGGCCAGGCGCAGCACGATCAGCGTCAGGTTGATCACCACCACGTACACCAGCAACCACCACGCGCTGTGGTGGCCGCTCTCGCTGACGGTGGTGATCGCGCGATCCACGATGCCCGGCAGCTGCTCGCCGAGCAGCACGAACATGATGCCGTTGAAGCTGAACTGCAGCATCCCCCACACCGCCGCGCGCTGCACGCGCATGCTGCCGGAGACGCGACCGGTCAGCTCGACGTAGCTCATGGTGATGCCGGCGGCCACCGCCGCCAGGATGCCCGAGGCATTGGCTTCTTCAGCCAGCAGGTAGGCCGCGAACGGAATCAGCAGGTTGACCAGCAACGCCGCGCCCGGCTCTTCACCGAAACGCCGCCACAGCCAGCGCTGGAACGTCGATACCCCCAGGGTCACCGCCACGCCGATCGCAAGGCCCGCCAGCGCCACCCACAGGAACGTCAGCGAGGCGGTCGCCAGCGAGAAGCTGCCGGTCATCACCGCGGCCACCGCGAAGCGGAAACAGACCAGGCCGGACGCATCGTTCAACAACGATTCGCCTTCCAGGATGTGCATCAGGCGCTTGGGAATCGGCGCGCGCGAAGCGATTGAGCCCACCGCCACCGGATCGGTCGGGGAAATGATCGCGGCCAGCGCGAAGGCCACCGCCAGCGGCATCACCGGGATCATCCAGTGGATCAGGAAGCCGGCGCCGACCACGGTGAACACCACCAGCCCGAGCGCCAGCTCCAGGATCACGCCCTTGTCGCGGAACAGGCCCTGCTTGGGAATACGCCAGCCATCGAGGAACAGCAGCGGCGGCAGGAACAGCAGGAAGAACATTTCCGGTTCCAGCGCGTGGCCACGATTGAACACCCCGGCGATCACCGCCCCCAGCCCGATCTGCACCAGTGGCAGTGGCAAGGACAACGGCAATACCCGGACCAGGTAGCCGCTGGCGACAACGGCCACCAGCATCGCCAGGACGACTTCAATGGTATGCATGTATTTTCCAGTGGACGGCGCGAGGGGGAGGCTGCGAGGCAGCCGGCGCCGGAAACTGCAAAAAAACTACCACACCCGTCCGCCGGAGCGAACGCCGACGCGGCCCAGGCTCAGTCGCTGGACAGCAGCTGACGCGCGCTCCAGGCAGTGACATCGGCCTGCATTGCCGGCGTCAGCGCGTGATCGGCCACGTAGCTGCGCAGTGCGTGCGCCACGCCCAGCGCCTGCAGACGCGCCGATGCAGCGGTAGCCAACGCGAACGGCAACGTGCTGTCATCGCGTCCGTGCAGGATCAGACCCTGCACGCCACGGCGGGCGATGTCGGCCGGGATGTGCGGTGCGATCTCCGGCAGGATGCGCCCGGACAGGATCGCAAACTGCCGCGCCACCTGCGGTGCGGTGAGCGCGATGCCTGCGCTCATGATCCCGCCCTGGCTGAAGCCGGCCACCAGCGTGTGCGCGGCATCGATGCCGAGCTGCGCCTGCTGGTCGCGCACGTACGCGATCAACAGACGACGGCTGGCCTCGGCCTGTGCGGGATCGATCACCGGCCCGTTCGCGCCGAACTGCACCGTGAACCAGCCAAAGGCATCCGCAGCGAACGCGAGCGGACCGCGTGGCAGCAGCACCTGCAAGCGCGGATCCAGCCCATGGGCCAGCGCCTGCAGTGATCGTTCATTGCCGCCCACGCCATGCAACAGCACCACCAGCCCCTGCGCCGGCCCCGTGGCCGCACGTACCACCGTATGCAGGCTGCTCACGCAGCCGCCTGGCCGTCGAAGCGGTAGATGTCCATCGCCAGGAAACCGGCATCGATACCGGCGTCGATGCGCTGCGCGCCCAGCACCTCGCCGCCGGCCGCGCCCATGGCCAAGTGCAGCGGCTGCAGGTGCTCGTCACTGGGGTGCGCCTGCACCGCATGCGGCGCGCGGGCGCGGTAATCCAGCAGCGCGGCACTGTCATTGGCCTGCAGGCGCTGCTCCACCCAGTCGATGAAGGGGCGCACGTACGGCGCTTCCTTGCCCTCGGCGTAGTTGCCCCAGTCGTGCAGGTTGTGGGTGATGCTGCCCGAACCGATCACCAGCACACCCTGCTCGCGCAGCGGTGCCAGCGCGCGGCCCAGTGCGTACTGGTGGGTCGGCCCCAGCAGCGGCTGGATCGCCAGCGGTACCACCGGGATGTCCGCCTGCGGGTACAGGAAGCGCAGCGGTACCCACGCGCCATGGTCCAGGCCCCGCCGTGGATCGATCGCGGCAGGCAGGCCGGCAGCATCCAGCCGTGCGGCGATCTCGGCCGCCAGCGCCGGATCGCCCGGCGCCGGGTACTGCAGGTCGAACAGCGCCTGCGGGAAACCGCCGAAGTCGTGGATCGTCGGTGGCTGCGCATGCCCGCCCACCGCCGGCTGGTGGGTGAGCCAGTGCGCCGAGGCCATCACGATCGCGCGCGGACGCGGCAACTGCTTGGCCAGCGTCGCCAGGCGCTTGCCGACCAGACCGGGGTTGAGCGCGGTCATCGGCGAACCGTGGGAGATGTACAGCGAGGGCAGACGGGACATCACAGACTCCAGGAGAAGAACATCGATGCAGCCGCGCTCAGCGCGACACCAGCGTCCACTTGCCATCGCCGATGCAGAACAGCACCAGCAGTGCGAACGCCCAGAACGCCGGGTATTCCCAGCCACCGCCGGCATTGGCGAAGCTGAAACCGTTGGCACCGTGCACGCTGACGATGGTGCCCAGCAGCAGCGGCACGCCTGCCAGCCCGACCCAGCGCGCGTAGATGCCGAGCAGCAGCGCGGCGGCCAGGGTGAGTTCCAGCGCGATGGTCAGGTAGCCGAGCGCACCGGGCAGGCCCAGCGAGGCGAAATAGGCGGCGGTGCCGGCCGGGGTGAACACCAGCAGCTTGGTCAGGCCGTGCACCAGGAACAGCGCACCCAGGCCCCAGCGCAGCAGGCTGGCGCCCAGCGGGGCAAGTGCGGAAACACGTACAGGGGACGGTTGCATGGGGGACCTCGCGGATTAGGATGGGCACAGGTTATTGCGCTCACTCACGGCGATAAATACGATCAGACGACGCTGTTTATTACGGGAAATGAAACAATGGACACTCTCGAGGCGATGCGTGTGTTCGTGGCCGTGGTCGAGCGCAATGGCTTCAGCGCGGCGGCCCAGGCGCTGGACCTGTCCACGGCAGGGGTGACGCGGCAGATCGCGGCGCTGGAGAAGCGACTGTCCACCCGTTTGCTCAACCGCACCACCCGCCGGGTCAGCCCGACCAGCACCGGTGCGGCCTATTACGCGCAATGCGTGCAGCTGCTGGCGCAGTTCGACGCGCTGGAGGCCGGGATCGGCGCGCAGGCGCTGGAGCCGTCCGGGCTGCTGCGGGTCAATGCGCCGGTGAGCTACGGCATCGCCCGGCTGGGCCCGCTGCTGGCCGGCTACCGCGCGCGCTACCCGCAGGTGCAGTTGGAGCTCTCCCTGTCCGACCGCCTGGTGGACATGGTCGAAGAAGGCTACGACGTGGCCCTGCGCATCACCCGCCAACCGAGCCCGGCGCTGATCGCGCGCAAGCTGGCCGACACCCAGATCACCCTGTGCGCGGCTCCGGCCTATCTGGACGCGCGCGGCCGTCCGCAGCAGCCCGAAGATCTGGCCGACCACCAGTGCCTGGGCTACAGCTACTGGGGCGGTGGCGACAGCTGGCCGTTGCGCGGGCCGCGCGGCGACGTTTCCGTGGCGGTGCGCGGCGGCCTGCGCGCGAACAATGGCGATGTCCTGCGCGAAGCGGCGCTGGCCGGGATGGGCATCATCCTGCAGCCGGATTTCCTGGTCGGCGACGCCCTGGCCGACGGCCGCCTTGAACGCCTGCTGCCGGACTGGGACGTCGCCCCGATCGGCATTTACGCGGTCTACACCAGCCGCAATCACCTTGCTCCGAAGGTACGCAGCTTCATTGATTACCTGGTGGAAGCGTTGGGCTGAGGGTGCGCGCTTGATTGCGCTGATCTTTGCGAACAGCAGCGCTTCTGTTTTCCGGAAGGAGGGGCCCGGGTAGGGCTCGACGGGACACGCCGTGAACCCATCCATGGGGGCTCGTACACGGCATCCATGCCGTGCACGGTCCCGTCGAGCCCTACCCGGCCCCCTCTGGACGGGTAGCTGCGTGCGGTTGGGCCAGCAAAGAGAAGCAACGCCGCAGCTATCGCTGTTGATCCTCCCTCCGCAGCGTGCAGCCCGCTGTGCAGAGGGCGTCGGGCAGCCCAGGMCGTGACCGTGCGCCGCATGGATGCGGCGAAACGAGCCCCCATGGATGGGTTCACGGCGTGTCACGTCCTGGGCTGCCCGACGCCCTCCCGCGACGCGGGGAAAGGCGCCGCTTTTCGCCGTCAGCGCTACAGCGCGTCGACGGTATCCAGCCGGGCGATCACCTCGGCCAGCGGCGACGGCCGTCCCAGCAGGTAGCCCTGCACCTGATCGCACCCATGGGCGGCCAACCACTGGTGCTGGCCCGGCGTCTCCACGCCCTCGGCGATCACCGTCAGCCCCATGCTGTGCCCCAGCGACAACAGCGCACGGCAGATCGACGCATTGCGCGGATTGGTTTCCACGTCCGCCACGAAACTGCGGTCGATCTTCAGGATGTCCAACGGCAGGTGCTGCAGATAGGACATGTTCGAATAGCCTGTGCCGAAATCATCCAGTGAAATGCAGATCCCCTGCTCATGCAGCCGCTGCATCGTCTGCTTGGCCTGGGCCGGCTTGCGCATCAGGCTGCTCTCGGTCAGCTCCACCTGCAGCGCCCCGCGCTCCAGCCCGAACTCCTGGCTGGCGCGCGCGAACTCGGCCACCAGATCGCTGTTGAAGAACTGCACCGCCGATACATTCACCGCGATCGGCAACGGCTTGCCCGCATCGGCCAACTGCCGCTGCGCCGCCGCCGCCGCCCGGATCACCCAGCGTCCCAGCGCCAGGATCAGCCCGGTGTCCTCGCACAGCTGGATGAACTCGCCCGGCGGAATGAAACTGCCGTCGGCCTGCGGCCAGCGAAGCAAGGCCTCCAGCGCGGCCGGCGTGCCATCGCTGGCATGGCAGATCGGCTGGAAATACAGCTGGAACTCGGTGTCGATGGCGCTGTGGATGCGACCGGCCAGGCGCAGCCGCTCGGCCAGGCGCGAGGTCACCGTGTTGTCGAACCACGCAATCACGCTGCCCTCGTCGCGCGCGGCATGCGCGGCCTGCGCCGCCATCCCGATCACCTGTTCGGCCGGCACGTTGTCGCCATCGAACTTCACCGCCACACCGATACGCGGCTCGAACTGATGCAACCAATCCTGCCCGCGCACCGGCTCGGACACGGTCTGCACCAGCGTATCCAGCGCGGTCTGGCGCTCGTGGTCGTCGCGGATGGCGAAGATGAAGTCCTCCGCCGGCTGGAATGCCAGCAGACCGTAGCGCGTGCCCAGCCCGCCCAGGCGTTTGGCCATGGCCTGCAGTACCACCTCGCCCACCTCGCGGCCGAGCGTATCGGCGACCAGCTGCAGGCCACGGAACTGCACGTAGGCGATCGTGTAGCTACCGCCCTCCTCGTCCAGCTGCGCGGCCAGCGCGCGGGTGTTGAGCAGGCCCGTGGCCGGGTTGTGGGTGGCGTGGTAGGCCAGGTCGCGCTCGTAGGCCAGCCGCTCGCTGATGTCCTCGGCCAGCACCAGGCAGGCCTGGCGGCCATCGAAATCCAGCCGCGACAGGTGCGCGCGCACTTCGAACAGCGTGCCGTCCTTGCGCCGGTGCATGCGTATCTGGGCGTCCTGCGGGTCGCCCAGCGTGGCCCGCGAAATCGCGCCACGGATCTCATCCCAGCCTTCGCGCGGGCGGATGTCGAGGATGCTCATCGACAGGAATTCATCGCGGCTGTAGCCGTACTGCTGCACCGCCGCTTCGTTGACTTCCATGAAGCGCAGCGTGTCCGGGTCGAACACCCAGAACGGCGCCGGGTTGCGGTCGAACAGCAGGCGGAACTGGCGCTCGGCCTGCTGCACCCGCGCCAGCGCCTGCACCCGCTCGCTGACATCGGTCAGCGCGCCGATCATGCGCCGTTGCCGGTCCACCACCGCCACCCGCTGGCCGCGCGCCGACACCCAGCGCGTGGCGCCACCGGGCAACACCACCCGGAACATTTCATCGAGCACGCCATTGCCGGCGAAGGCCGCATCGAAGGCCTGCTGCATGCGCTCGGCATCCTCGCGGTGCACCCGCGCGAAGAAGGCCGCCACCGGCAGGCTCTCGATATCGATGCCGAAGATCTCGCGCGCCAACGACGACCAACGCAGCAGCGAGGCATCTTCATCGACATACCAGGTGCAGACCTTGCCGACCTGATGGGCCATCAGCAGTTCGGCATGGCCGGTGCGCAGTTCCTCGGTCAGCGCGTCCTGGCTGCGGGTGGCGCGGCGCAGGCTGACATACACCAGCGCGAACATGCCCCAATACAGCAGGTACAGCGCCACCGAGGCCTCCACGTAGGGCCACCACGGCGCGAGCACGTCATCGCGCCCCAGCCCGGCATACACCGCGATCGGGTACTGGCCCAGCGTGGTCAGCGTGGAAATGCGCTCGATGTTGTCGATGCTGCTGGTCTCGATGCCCAGCGGAGTGACCGCATCGCGGCGCAGCATCTCGCGCCTGCCCAGGCTGAAGCGCTGCCCGGTCAGCCCCACGGCGTCCGGACTGCGCGCCAGCACGTAGCCCTGCGCGTCGGTGATCGAGATGACGCCGTGCTCGCCGGTATCCAGCCCGCCGATGATCGACTGCAGCTCGCTGGTGTGCAGCCGGCTCAACAGCCAGCGGTCATCGCCCATGCGCAGTGCCAGCGGCAACACCCAACGCTGTGCGTTGCGCTGCTGCGGCGGGCCCATGTACAGGCGGCTCTCGCTGCCGCGATTGGCGTCGGTGGCCCACAGCGGCAGGTACAGGTCGCCACTGCCGCTGGTCAGTGCGCGTCCGTACTGGTCCACCACCACGATGCTGTCCAGTTCGGCGTGGCGCTGCAGCACGCCGCTGATCGCATCATCAAGCAGGTCAGGCGCCTGCGCCGGCACCCGCTCGAACAGCAGCGCGCCGTCCTCGGCGATGCCCAGCATGGCCCGTTCCAGATTGCGCAGTTCCAACCGAAGCAGGCGCTGCGAACCGGCGGCGAGCGCCGAGCTCTGGCGCTGCGCAGCTTCCTGGCGGCGCTGGTAATCGTTGCCCAGCATCGCCGTCAGGCCCACGGCGAGCAGCACGCCCAGGCCGACGCCCAGCCACACGATCGTGCGCAGTGGACGCGCCAATGCGTGGTTCAACGCGGGCATCGACGACCTCTCCCGCAGCGATGGGCTGACTTCATGCGTAACGCTTCCTGGTTTCCCCAAACCTGAGCGGCCGAAGCCTGGGAATCTTGACCGCTCCGTTAAGCGGTCCGACGCCTTGACTCRCAGCATGCACCAGCGCGTGCGGCACGGGAAGGCCCGGATGTGCCGGATCGGGCCGTTCACGTTGACAAAGCCAAGGCGCGCCCCAACCGCCGGATGCAACGGCCGGGGCCGGCGCGACCAGCCCGGGCCGGGGAGATTAGACTTGGGGTTTCCTCCGTTGCCTGAGACGTCCATGCCCACGCTGCGCCGCCCCACCCTGATGCTCGCCATTGCCGCCAGCCTGTCGCTGGGCCTGAGCGCCTGCGACCGCGACGCGGCCGCCCCTGCCGCCACCACGCCGGACACCGCCGCCACCGCCGCACCGGCCGCGCCAAAGCCGCAGCTGGGCAGCTTCGGCTTCGATGCCGCCGGCATGGACCGCAGCGTCGCCGCCGGCGATGACTTCTTCGGCTTCGCCAACGGCACCTGGGTGAAGAACACCGAGATTCCCGCCGACCGCTCCAGCTACGGCAGCTTCAATGTCATCTCCGAGAAAACCCTGGCCGATACCCGCGCCATCCTCGAAGGGGCCGCTGCCGATACCAAGGCCAGCGGCGAGACCAAGCTGATCGGCGACTACTACGCCGCGTTCATGGATGAGGCCGGCATCGAATCGCGCGGCGTGGCGGCGGTGAAGCCGGAGTTGGACGCGATCGGCGGCATCGCCGACAAGGCCGCGCTGGCCACCACCTTGGGCGGCACCCTGCGCGCCGACGTGGACCTGCTGAATGCGACCAACTTCTACACCGACCGCCTGTTCGGGGTGTGGGTGTCGGTGGACCTGCTGCAGCCGGACCGCAACGCGCCCTACCTGGTGCAGGGCGGCCTGGGCCTGCCGGACCGCGATTTCTACCTGCAGGGTGGCCGCATGGCCGAGCTGCGCAAGCAGTACCAGGCCTATATCGCGCAGATGCTGCAGCTGGCCGGCGTCGCCGATCCGGCGGCCAAGGCGCAGCGCATCCTGGCGCTGGAGACCAAAATCGCCCAGGCCCATGCCACCCAGGAAGACACCAACGACGTGGCCAAGGGCGCCAACGCCTGGAAGCAGGCCGACCTGAGCGCGAAGGCGCCGGGCATGGACTGGCCGGCCTTCCTGGCCGGGGCCAAGCTGGATGCGCAGCAGGACTTCATCGTGTGGCAGCCCAAGGCCGTGGCCGGCATTTCGCGCCTGGTGGCCACCGAGCCGCTGGACGTGTGGAAGGACTACCTGGCGTTCCACGCGCTGGACCGCGCCGCGCCGTACCTGCCCAAGGCCTTCGCCGACGCGCGCTTCGCCTTCCACGGCACCACCCTCAACGGCACGCCGCAGCAGAGCGAGCGCTGGAAGCGTGCGGTGGACGACAGCAACCACGCCGTCGGCGAGGCGATCGGCAAACTGTACGTGGAGCGTCACTTCGACCCGGCCACCAAGGCACGTGCCGATGAAATGGCCAAGAACATCATCGCCGCGTTCGCCAAGCGCATCGATGCGCTGGACTGGATGTCGCCGCAGACCAAGGCGCACGCCAAGGCCAAGGTGGCCGGGCTGACCGTCGGCATGGGCTACCCGGACACGTGGCGCGACTACACCGGCCTTGAAATCAAGCGCGACGACGCGCTGGGCAATGCGGCGCGCGCCGAGCAGTTCGAATACCAGCGCAACATCGCCAAGCTCGGCAAGCCGGTGGACCACAGCGAGTGGGCGATGCTGCCGCAGACGATCAACGCGATGAACGTGCCGCTGGAGAACCGGCTGGTGTTCCCGGCCGCGATCCTGCAGCCGCCGTTCTTCGACGGTGCGGCCGATGATGCGGTCAACTACGGTGCGATCGGTGCGGTGATCGGCCACGAGATCAGCCACGGGTTCGACAATGCCGGTGCGCTGTTCGATGAGACCGGCAAGCTGCACAACTGGTGGACGCCGGACGATCTGAAGAAGTTCAACGCGGCCGGCGATGCGCTGGCGGCGCAGTTCAGCAGCTACCAGCCGTTCCCGGGCGTGTCGGTGAACGGGCGTCTGACGCTGGGCGAGAACATCGCCGACGTAGCCGGTCTGGCCACGGCCTACGATGCGTACCAGTTGTCGCTGCAGGGCAAGCCGGGGCAGACGCTGGAAGGCTTCACGCCCGATCAGCGCTTCTTCCTGGGCTTCGCGCAGGCCTGGCGCAGCAAGGCGCGCGAGCAGGCGTTGCGCAATTCGCTGCTGACCAACGTGCATGCACCGGGCCAGTTCCGCGCGCTGACGGTGCGCAACCTGGACGCGTGGTACCCGGCCTTCGAGGTGAAGGAAGGCCAGAAGCTGTACCTGGCGCCGGACAAGCGGGTCAAAGTGTGGTGATGGGTTTTATCGCGTTGCGATGAAATGCAGAAAAACGGGCGCTTCGGCGCCCGTTTTTTTGTCTCCCTGCTGCTGCTTTATGCGTTGAAGAGCAGAAGCCAGATCAATAGCAGAGGGTGTGCGCTTCTACTGGCTTGGGCGGGTACGGGCGGGAGTGTGCCGTTGCGCACCGAAACAGCCGAGGGAAAATCGCCGCGCAGGCCCGCATCGGACCGTGATTCTTGAACTGCGCCGCTTCGCTTCTGTGCCCCGCGCTTCTTTGCTCTGTGCCCTTCGCTTTGTGCCTTCAAGTCTTGCCCATGGCCACCAGCCAACTGTCGAGGGTGGGGGTGTGTGGGTTCGCGGGACCCTCAAGCCGCATGGATGCGGCTTGGGAGCCTACACGGACGTACTTGCGGCGTGTCCCGCGAACCCACACACCCCCGCCCCGCCCGCTGGCGCGCAGACAAGAAGGCTCTTATGCATCACCCCCACTCACCCAACACACTCCCCGGCACGCCCATCCGCGTACAGGCACGTGTCGCCAACCCATCCTGCAACGCACGCCGGAACAACGGCGCCATCGCACGCAGCACCCGCCCCGAGGTACGGGACTGTGCGCGCTGCACCGCCGTGCGCTCCAGCATCGCCTCGGCCCAGCCCGGCAACAGCGCCGCCCCCGCGCCGAGGAACAGCTCGCGCGACAGCCCCGCCATCGGCACCGGAAGACGAATGCCCGACAACACCGCCAGCACCTCGCGCGAGCGCGCATCGAAACGCAACTGCGGCAACTGCCGGGCGAAATACGCGTCCACCTCCGCTTCCGTAGCCGGCACCTCCGTGGCGCCCAACGCCTCGGCCACCCGCTTGTACTCGCCGTAATACTGGTCGGCGATCGCCACCGGCACCTCACGGCAATAGCGGCGACAGCCCTGCAGGAAGCCGTAGGCCTCGGTCACATGCACCCAGGTCAGCAGCGCCGGATCGTCGGCGGAATACACGCGACCGTCGGGCGTCTGCCCGCGTACTTGCGCATGAATACGCTTCACCTTGGCCACCAGCGCCTCCACCTCGCCGGACGGCGCATAGCTGGTGCCAGCCACGAACGCCGTGGTCCGGCGCAACCGCCCGACCAGATCGTCGCGGAAGTTGGAATGGTCATACACCCCGGCCAGCGCCAGCGGATGCAACGTCTGCAGCATCAACGCGCACAGCCCCCCGGCCAGCATCCCCGGAAACTCCGAATGCACCCGCCAGGTCACGCTGTGCGGCCCGAACCAGCCCGGATCGCCCAGCGGCTGGTCGTAGTCGATCCCGCTCTGGCCGCGCGGGAAGGCCCCCAGTACCCAACGCCGGATGGGCGCGGTGACGGGGCGGGAAAGACGTTGCAGCAGTGGCGGCATCACAGATCCAAAGGGGGCGGAGACGACCGCAGGCTGCGCGGTCCGCCCTGATTCTGGCCGATCACGCAGCCCCCAGCGAGCCTGGCGGCTCAGCCCCCGTTTCATGTGCAACCGCAGCACGAAAATGCGTGCGACATCTTGTCGCAGGCCACGCGCGCAATGGTGCGCTGCACCACCGTCTGCCCATTCAGAAAAAGCCCTCCTCCGGCTTCGCACCGCACCCATTGCACGGTCCGCTGGAAGTGCTAGAACTGAATCCGCCTCACGTTTACCCAATGCGCTGTCGCACGTTCCAGAAGGAGCACGTCATGATCGCTTTGTTCAAGGGTTTGGGTTTGCTGTTGCAGGACAACGAGCTGTACAACAGCCCGTTCGAAAAACAGGTCGCGCATTGGCGTAACAAGAGCGAGCAGCAGATCCGCGAGGAAGTGGAGGTGCTGGCCAAGGCCAAGGGCCAGTGGCTGATGGCCTCCATCGTGGGCTGGCAGGCCTCCTCGCTGCTGATCCTCGGCCTGATCAGCAACTACCTGTGGCGCGACGACTTCCATATCACCTTCACCCGCGTGGTGATCGTGTTCGGGTCGTGGATCTCGATCCTGTTCGTGATCTGGTTCATGGCCAACATGTTCGACCATACCGCCGGCTTCGAGCGCTGGATGAAGGCCTTCAACAGCCGCGCGCGGATCACCTCCGACGCCGACACCGTGGAATGCGTGGCCGAGGCGCTGGACATGGCCCAGCTGTATCCGGAAGTGCTCGACTACAAGCAGGCCGTTACCGCCCGCCGCGAGCTGCGCCATGAAGACATCCGCATCATGCGCGAGATCGGCCGGATGAAGCAGCATTCGGAACTGGTCGGCCAGCTCAACCATGTGGGTGAGCAGGACCACCGCGGCAACCTGCACCTGCAACCGGCCTTCTAGCCGTCCCGGAATCCGGGGGGAGCCACGATGCCACCGTGATCACTCACGGTGGCATTGTTCTTTGGGCTGCCCGCTGACGCACAGGCTGAATCCCTTGGGCAGATCGGGCACCCGTTCGGTCTTGCCGACCGCCACCGACAGGCGCCGCAAGGGCGCCTGTGTGCAGGCCGCATCGGTCTTGCAGCCCGGGGCCAGCACCAGGTAGTGGCACTGGCCACTGCTGCTGGCGATGCACTCGAACTGTGCCACCCCGTCCACCACCGTGCTCTTGCTGTAGAGCACATCTACGCCATTGGCACGCACGCGGGTGACCGAGGTGTTGTTGGATTGTGCGCAGCCGGCGATGGCCAGCACGGCGGTGCACAGGATAAGTACGTGGCGCATGGTCGCTCCAGGCTGGGGTGGACGGGTGGCTTACATGCCGCGGAACAGGCTCATGAACGGTTGGCTGACACTGAGCAGCTCGGCGCGGTGTTTCAGGCGCAGTTGGCCGCGCCCGCTCTCATCGCGACTCACCGCCGCCACCGCTTTCATGTTGACGATGGTGGAACGATGCACCTGGCGGAAACGCTGCGGGTCCAGCACGTCCAGCAACTCGCGCAGCGGCGTGCGCAGCAGGCTTTCGCCCTGCTCGGTGACCACCGTGGTGTACTTGCTGTCGGCACGGAAGTACAGCACGTCCTCCAGCATGATCAGCTGCGTATCGCGGCCGTTGCTGGCGGTGATCCAGGCCAGCGGCGGCGTGCTTGGCGCGCTGGCGCCGCTGTGGCCCAGCCGCTGCAGCAGTTGCTCGAGCATCGCGCTGTCGGGCCGGCCCTGCTGCATGCGCGCCAGGATGCGCTCGCGGGTGGCGAGCAGGCGCTCGTCGCTGACCGGCTTGAGCAGGTAGTCCATCGCACCCTGCTCGAAGGCATCGATGGCGTACTGGTCGTAGGCGGTGACGAACACCACCTGCGTGCGCGGGCTGATGTCCGGCAACGCGCGGGCCACGTCGATGCCGGTGATGCCGGGCATGCGGATGTCCAGGAAGGCCAGGTCCGGCTTGAGCTCGGCCAGCTTCTCCAGCGCGCAGGCACCGTCTTCGCATTCGGCCACCAGCCGCAGTTCCGGCCACAACCGCTGCAGCTGGGCCACGAGCGACTGGCGCAGCAGGTCTTCGTCTTCGGCGATGAGGGCATCAAGCTGCATGGATCGCCTCGCGCGCATCACGCGGCAGGGTAATGGTGGCGGCCACGCCGCTGGGGAAGTTGGACACAATGGCCACGCCGGCGCGTTCGCCGCAGGTCAGCCGCAGCCGTTCGCGCAGGTTCTTCAAGCCGATGCCGGTGCCGCTGCTGCCGTGCCCGAAGCCCAGCCCGTCGTCGGCCACGGTCAGGGTCACGTGGTCGTCGAAGGGGCGCGCGATGATCCAGACCGTGCCACCGCCGGGCTTGGGTTCCAGGCCGTGCTTGATCGCGTTTTCCACCAGGGTCTGCAGCGCCATCGACGGCAGCGGCAGGTCCAGCAGTGCCGGCGCCACATCGACCTGCAACGCCAGTCGGGCACCCATGCGGATCTTGAGGATTTCCAGGTAGGCCTGGGCACGCTCCAGCTCCACGCGCAGGGTGGACATCGATTCGTCCACACTCGGCAGCGAGCTGCGCAGGTACTGGATGAGATGGCCCAGCATCTGGTCGGCACGCGGGGGATCGGTGCGGGTGAGCACCTGCGCGTTGGCCAGCGTGTTGTAGAGGAAGTGCGGCTCGACCTGGGCATGCAGCAGGTTGAGCTTGGCCACCGACAGTTCCTTTTCGGTGGAGGTCTGCTCGGCCGCGGCCTGCTCGTCACGGCGCTGCTCGGACACGCGGCGGGTGATGGCGCGGCTGACCGCTTCGGCGTTCTCGTAGTTGCTGCCTTCGTCCACCGCCAGCAGGTCGGCCCAGACCCCGGCATCGGGTTCGAACAGCAGGGTGACGCTGCTGGTGCCCTGCCCCGGGGTGACCGTGGCCAGCACGCTGTTGCGGCGGATCGCCAGCCGTGCCGGCAGGTTCCAGCGCGACGGCGGGCGGCCGTTGTAGGGATCAACACGACGTACGTACGCGCGCACCTGCAGGCTGCCGGCGGCGCTTTCGATGTCTTCCACCCGCGGTAGTTCGGCGATGGCCTTTTCCAGCAGCGCGAAGGCCGGGCCCGCATCCATCGGCAGTTCGATCTGGCGGCGTTGGCGGCTGGACAGGGTCGTCCCGTCCAGGTGCCCGGCCACCAGCCAGACCCGGCGGAGGTGGGTGATGCAGCTGCCGATCGCGGTGACCATCAGGAACATCGCCAGCAGGCCGAAGACCCAGCCGGGTCCGTCGTCCATGCCGCTGAAGATGCCACTCCACACGAAACCGGCCACGACGATCGCGGCGGCCCAGGCCAACAGGATGCGGAGAATCAGAGCGAGGCTGGGGAGCACGGCGGCGTCTTCACATAGGGTGTGAGGCGAGCATAGCCCTGCCACCGCCGGGAACAAGCGGCATGCGACGAAGGCGGGAAATGAGGGGATGAAGCCGGGCAAGCGGCGTCCCCACCGGCGATGCCGGTGGGGAGGGTCGGCTTATTTCCGCTCGGCGGCGCTGGCATCGCGCGGCGCACGGAACTGGGAATCGTCGCTCCAGTTCGGCCAGGCCCGCGAATTGGCCAGCTGGTTGCCCAGGGTGTACAGCACTTCCAGGTCGCGCGAGGCGCCGGCGAAGGTCCAGTCCGGCTGCCACTCATCGCCCTGCTGGTGGTAGCGCTTGGCGGTGTAGTCGTCCGAGGCGGCCTTGCCTGCGGCCACGCCGCCGTCCACCCAGTCCTGGCCGGCCGAGTAGGACACGGCCGGCACGCCGCGCTTGGCGAAGGGGAAGTGGTCGGAGCGGAAGAACAGGCCCGCTTCCGGCTTCGGGTCCGGGGTGTAGCGGATGTCCCAGCCCTTGGCCACGTCCTTGAGCTGGTCCAGCAGTTCCAGCTTGGCCGAGCCGTAGATGCCGAAATCACGCGAGGGCCCGAACGGCGCCATGCCGTCCATGTTGATCACCGCCACCGTCTTGCTCAGCGGGTACAGCGGATGGCTGGCGTAATACTCCGAGCCGAGCAGGCCCTTCTCCTCGGCGGTGACCGCCAGGAACAGCACCGAACGCTCCGGGCGCTTGCCCTTGGCAAAGCCGCGCGCCAGTTCGACCAGCGAGGCGGTGCCGCTGGCGTTGTCCAGCGCGCCGTTGAAGATGGTGTCGCCGTTGGCGTCGGGCTTGCCCACGCCGATGTGATCCCAGTGCGCGCTGTATACGACGGTCTCGTCCGGATGCCTGCTGCCTTCCAGGCGTGCGGCCACGTTGTGCGAGGTGATCACCTCGGACTTGACCGCGTACTTGGCCGAGAAGGTTTCGCCCTTCAGTTCCACCGGCTTGAAGTCGCGGGTCTGCGCCTGCTGCTTGAGCGTCTCGAAATCCAGGCCCGCGCGCTTGAACAGCTCCACGGCCAGGTCGCGCTGGATCCAGCCTTCCAGCAGCGGATGCGCCTCGGCCGGGTTGTCGCGGACCACGTCGAACATGGTGTTGGTGTTGGAACCGGCCACGGTGGCCCAGCCATAGGAGGCCGGTGCGGTTTCGTGCACGATCAGCACGCCGAGTGCGCCCTGGCGCGCGCCTTCTTCGTACTTGTAGGTCCAGCGACCGTAGTAGGTCATGCCCTTGCCGTCGAAGTCGCCCTGGCCGCTTTCGAAGTCCGGGTCGTTGATCAGCACCACGGCGATCTTGCCCTTCAGGTCCACGCCCTTGAAGTCGTCCCAGTGGCGCTCCGGTGCGTTGACGCCGTAGCCGAGGAAGACCAGCGGCGCATTCTTGATATCTACTTCGGAGGCACCGTTCATGGCGGCGCGCACGGCGATTTCCTTGCCCTGGCTGAGCACCTGCGGCTTGCCCTTGCCGGCCAGCGACAGGCTCGGCGTGCCGACGATATCGCCCTTGCGCAGCGGCACGGCCTGGGTCCACAGACGCTTGCCGTCCTTGAGGTCGCCGCCCGGCTGCAGGCCGGCCGCCGCGAACTGCCGGCTCAGGTAGGCAACGGTTTTCTCTTCACCGGCGGTGGCCGGCGAACGCCCTTCGTAGGCGTCCGAGGCCAGTTCCTTGACGTCGGCGGAGATCCGCGCGCCGTCGAACTTCGGCGTTGCCGCCATCAGCGCGCTGGACACCGACAGCGCCAGCACGCTCAGTACTACTCGTTTCATCGCTCTCTCCACAACGGGACCACGTAGATCCCGAGTGTAGGCGATGCGTTACCAGTTGGGATCTTCTGCCGGTGCCGCCGGCTTGGGGGCCGCCGAACGTTTCGCGGCCGGCTTGGTCGCCCCACCGGACGAGGCGGTCGCCGCAGCCTTCACCGGGGCCGCCTTCTGGCGCAGCTCGATCGCGCCAGGCTTGAAGGTCGCACCGCCCAGATCGGCGCCCCCTTCAATGGTGCCGTAGGAGGTCTGCGAGGCCACGCGGTCGATACGCACGGTGCAGCACGGCGTCTCGGTGCGGCCCAGCGAACGGCCGGTCTGCGGGTCCTTCAACGCCTCGCCCAGCATCACCGCCTGCCAGCGCTGGCCAACCTGCAGCGAATCGCCGCCCTGGCTGAGCACCACCTGGTCACCGCTCATCGACACCACCGACACCGGGAAGATCTCGGTGATGATCGCGCTGCCGATCTGGCCGGACAGCGAATCCATCATCGCCGCCGCCATGCCCTTGCCATCTACCACACGCGGCAGCGTGCTCGGGCCGGTCGAGGCCAGCTGGTGGTCGAAGCTGTCGGACATCACCACCTCGCCGGTGGCCGCGTTGATCAGCCGCAGGGTGATGCGACCGCCACCGGAATACGAGCTGACCTGGCGATCGGACATGCGCAGCTGGCGCACGCTGCGCGGGTACTCGAAGCGCTCGATGCTCGGGATGAGGATCAGATCGGTGGCCAGTTGCTGGCCCAGCCGCGCGGTGTCCTGCAGGCGCACGTTGCCGCTGTTGATGTGGTCGATCTCGGCCTGCATCTCGGCGCCGAACTCGCGATCGAGCACGATGAAACGCTTGGTCTGGGTCAGGGTGTCGTTGAGGCGCGCACGGATCGCGCGGGCTACTTCGTCGCTGCTGACGCGGCCGTCGCCGACCGCGTAGGTACCGGCGCGCACATGCGGCTCGGCCACCACGATCTTCGGCCTGCCCTGTTCGTCCGGGGCGCGGTACTTGGCGATATCCGCCTTGATCCGCACCTTCCAGTAACTGCGCAGCGTGCGACGGTTGAGGTCGGACTCGAACGACTGTGCGCCGCGCTTGGCCTCTACCTGGGCCTGTTCCTTGTAGCTTTCCTTGATGCTGGCCGAGGCCGAACCGCCGCCACCACTGGCGTCGGCACTGGCCTGGCCTGAACCGCTGGCCGAGGCCGAGGCGGAGTAGGTGAAGCCGGCATCGCTGGCACGCACGCGCGCCACCACTTCTTCATCCAGCTGGGTGACTTCTTCCTGCGAGAGGATTTCATATCCCAGCACCGCCCCCTGCGAGGCGGCGATCATCTGCTGGGAAAACGCGTCGGCGCGGATATCGCCGACGTGTTCGCCGTCCACGTCCACATGCAGTCCGGCACGAATGCCCTGCATCTGGCTGGCCACGCGCACGCCATTGACCTGTGCCACCGCCGACTGCAGCGCAGCCAGCACCGCCAGTTCCGGCGTGCTGCCGATACCGTCGGCTTCGCGCGCCACCTGGGTGGTGCCGCCGAAGTCCGGCGCGCCGCGCAGCGGCTGTTCTTCGGCCGGCTGGGCCAGCTTGGTTTCAGGCTTGGCCGGGACCGGCGCCACCGCCTCCTCCTGCTTGCCGCAGGCGGCAAGCAGGGTGGCGGTCAGGGCCAGGCTCAACAGTCGGAGAGAGGTCTGCATGCGTGGCCGTCCTGGATCAGTTCAGGCCGTCGAGCATGGCGTCGGCGTTGCTCGGCAGCTTGATCTTGCTGGCACGGGCAAAGGTCATCGCCGCCTTGGACGAGGAATACAGGCCCTTCAGGTAGCCCGGCGATTCCTTGGCCACCCATGCACCGGCGGCCAGCTTGCGGCCCACGGTGGCCAGCTGGGTGGCACCGAGGTTCTTCATGCCGCTGGCGAAGTTGTTGGCTTCACCGCTCAGCTTCTGGCCTTCGGCAGCGGAGGCCACCAGCGACACCAGGCCGTCGGCGTAATGCTTCTTCGACTCGGCGTTGAGTTCCGGCTGGGCAGCAACGCGCTCGTCGATGGCGGCCTGGGCCTTTTCGCTGACCGAGACCGACTTCTTCATCTGCTCCACGTTGACCGACCCGGACGACAGCGCCTGGCGCTCGGCTTCCAGCAGCTGCACCTGCTCGGCCAGGCCGAAGGCCTTGGCGAAGGAGGTCTGGGCCTGCAGCGAATGCGACTGCGAGCTGACGAAACGACGCACCAGCGCTTCCTGCGCGGCTTCGTCCGGGGCACCGGCGCTGCTGGACGCGGCGCTGTCGCCGCCGCCGACCAGGCCCTTGAGCTTGCCGAGCTGGGCGTGTGCCGGTGCGGCGAAGGTGGTGGCGATGGCCAGTGCGATAAGGGTCTTGCGGATCATGGTGTAGTCCTTGTTTGACGACGGTAGCTGCCGGCCGCTGGCCGGCAGAAGAGACAACCCGCGCTGGATCAGCGCACGGCCTTGACGTTGAGTTCGTTGATCATCTGCTGGGCAGCCTGTTCGGCGGCTTCGCGCAGTGCATTGGTGCGGGCGACGGTTTCATTCGGGCCCAGGCCGGCGTACTGCACCGGACCGACCGAAGACACGGTGCGCGGGAAGCGACCGGTCACGTCCAGTACCTTGCCGGTCACGGTGACGTACACGCGGGTGTTGCCCGAGGCCGGGTCGCGGTCGCGCATGCCGATGTCCAGCGTGCCCACCGCGATGTACGGGATGTTGGCCGCGCGGATGCCGTTGGCGGTGTCGCGCAGGGTGGCGGCGGACAGGTCGTTGCCGGTGCTGAAGTCCTTGCGGATGCGCTCGATGCTGAGCAGGCCGCGGCTTTCGCCTTCGACGTACTCCGCTTCGACCACTTCGTAGCCGGCGCTGCTGAAGGCACCGGTCATGGCGGTGTTGACCTCGGCGGCGTTGGCCACCTTCCAGCTGATGTTGTCGCTGCGCGCGGTGGTGCTGCCGCCGCTGGTGACCGACACCGACGCGTTCTGGTTGATGCTGCCATTGGTGCTGACCGAGTTGCCACGGAAGCTGTCGCCTTCGCGGGTCTTCTCGTCATAGCTGCGGCTGGCGTCGACGCGACGGTATTCCTTGTCCTGGAAGGACTGCACGGTGTCCTGCGAGCGCGCCATGAACAGGAAGGTCAGCAGCGAGCGCTCGCTGCTGCGCGCACCGGCCACGGCCGAGCCGGCATCCAGCTTGGTCTGCAGCAGGGTGGTGTTGATCTCGGCGCGCACGGTGACCGAGTAGGTCTTGGCCTTCTTGTCTTCGTCTTCGGACAACGGCACGGTCGACAGCACGTAGCGGTCGATCTCGCCGATGAACTCCGGGCGACGCGCTTCGAACAGGCGCAGCTTGGCCGCACCGGATTCGGCGATGTAGGCCTCCAGTGCATTGACCTTGGCCTTGTTCAGGGCCTGGGCACGGGTATCGGCGCTCAGCCGAAGGCCGTAACTGGCCGAGCCGGTGCCACGCGAACTGGCGGTCTGCGCAGCGACCGGCGCGGCCACCATCAGCGCAATGAGAATCAGCAGAACGGCACGAATCAACGACATGATTTGATCAACTCCTGGAGGGCCTGGGTCTGTTGCTGCAGCGGGCGTCCGCCCGGCTTCTGTTCGTCCAGCCAGGCGCGCGAATCGGCGCGTTTGGCCGCAGCGCCGGCGAAGGCATCGAGCCCGGCCAGCACGGTTTCATAGCTGGCCGACCACTGGTCGACCTGCCACTGGGTCACCGGCACCACCTTGGTGGCGCCCTTGCGCAGCGGCTGGTCGAAGAAGACCTTGCCGGAGAACGGTTCGACCACCGAGACCTGGAAGAACGCGCCAAACAGCATCGTCTTCATCGCCGCGGTTTCGCTGATCACGCCACTCTTCATCGCATCCAGCTGCAGCTTGATGACGTAGTCCGGCTCGGGGATTTTCAGCTGGTACACCTTGCCGTCGGCAAAGCGCGCGGCCATCGCACCGCCGATCGCCTCGCCAGTGGCCGGCGGCAGCAGGCCGATGCCGGTGTTGGACGAGAGCGTCTTGGACAGCTCATGGGCCAGCGTGGCGCGCAACGGGGCTTCCAGCGACGGGTTGGGCAGCTTGGCGCGGGCCGCGTCGGACAGCGTCACCGCACCCACCTGCAGGCGACGCACCGACGCGTTGGGCAGCTGTGCGCCGGACAGGGTCTGGGCCAGCACCGCGGGCAGGCTGCTGGCGGCGCTGCCGTACAGCAGGTCGGCCACGATCGCGTTGATCTCGTCCTCGTCCGGACGGTCCTCGCGCAGGTCGATGCGCTGCAGGGTGAGCGGATAGGAGGCGATCACCTGGCGCTCGCGGAAGTCGAAGAACAGCGCCTGCAGCGCCACTTCCACCAGCACCTTGTACTGGTCGCCGATCGGTTCGACCGAGACCAGTTCGCGATCCAGCGCGGCGGCCAGCACCGTGGCGCTGGTGGTGCCATCGAGCTTGGCCAGCTGGTCGCTGATCAGCTGCAGGTGGGCCGGCGGCTGTCGGCGCAGGGCGCCGCCGAGCTGCTGGTTGAGCGCTTCGGCACCGCGCCGTTCGATCACCGCGGTGCTGTGCGGGGCGACGTCAGTGCGCGCATTGGCCTGGCCGGTGAAGGCGAACCCGGCCCAGTAAACCTGCTGCGACTTGTCGGCAGCGTGGGCCATGCCGGAGAAGGCGATGACGCACAACAACAGCCACGCGCGTGGCGCGCGCGCCCGCTTCTTCCCTGAAAACATCTGCCTGCGTCCCTTGTGTGACCGGGTCCGAAGACGGCACCGGTTTCATGAATGGGCGCAACGATAGCCCCTCGCCTATCTGCGAGCAAGCTGCGATATCGTCAGCCCATGGGGACGGCAGCGGCCCGGGCCTCAAGCAGGGCCTTTTCGCGCGCGTTGGCGGTCAAGCCGGCCGCGCGCAGGAACGCCGCGCGCGCCTCCTCGCCCCGCCCCAACTGCGCCAGCAGGTCGCCCTGCACCGCCGCCAGCGGCGCGTAGTCCTGCAGCCGGCCGTCCTGCGCCAGGCGTTCCACCAGCGGCCAGGCGGCGGCAGCGCCCTCGGCACGCGAGACCGCCACGGCCCGGTTCAACTCGATCACCGGCGAAGGTTGCTGGCGCGCCAGCCGTTGGTAGAGCGTGGCCATGCCAGCCCAGTCGGTGTCCTGCACGCGGCGCGCGCGGGCGTGGCAGTCGGCGATCAACGCCTGCAGTACGTAGGGATCCTCGCCGCCGCCGAGTGCGATCGCCTGCTGCAGTGCCGCCTGGCCACGCGCGATCTGCAGCCAGTCCCAGCGCGTCCGGTCCTGCTCAGGCAGCAGGATCGGCGCGCCGTGTGCATCCACGCGCGCGGCCGCGCGCGAGGCCTGCAGTTCCATCAACGCCACCAGTCCGTGGATCTGCGGCCAGGCCGGCAGCCGGTGCAGCAGCACCCGACCCAACCGCAACGCCTCCTCGCACAGCGCCGGACGCATCCAGTCATCGCCGGCACTGGCGGCATAGCCTTCGTTGAAGATCAGGTACACCACCTCCAGCACCGAGGCCAGCCGCTCGGGCAATGCGGCCTGGCGCGGCACTTCGAACGGCACCTCACGGGCGGCAAGGGTGCGCTTGGCACGCACGATGCGCTGGGCAAGGGTGGGTTCGGGTTGCAGGAACGCGCGCGCAATCTCCTCGGTGGTCAGCCCGCCCAGCAGGCGCAAGGTCAGCGCCACCCGCGCATCGGGCGACAGCACCGGGTGGCAGGCCACGAACATCAAACGCAGCAGGTCATCGCCGATGTCGTCCTGCAGCGCATCGCTGTCATCGGGGGATGGCAGCGGCTGCGGCTCCAGTTCGCTGGCGTACCGGGCATGCTGGCCGGCCACGCGCTGGTGCTGCCGCAGCACGTCGATGGCACGATTGCGCGCCGTGGTCATCAGCCAGGCTCCCGGGTTGTCCGGAACCCCCTGCGCCGGCCAGCGCTCCAGCGCGGCCAGCCAGGTGTCCTGGGCCAGTTCTTCGGCACGCCCGACATCGCCTCCCAGCATCCGGGCCAGGCGCGCGATCAGGACCGGCGCCTCCATGCGCCAGAGGGTGTCCAAACGGTGCGAGAGTGCGGTGTCCATGGACGCGATCACAGCATCAGTGTCGACCCCGCACAAGCACGGCGCCGCATCAGCCCGGCGCACCGTCCATATGCGCGATTTCCCAGAGGTGCCCATCCAGGTCCTGGAAACCGCGCTGGTACATGAAGCCATAATCGCGCGCCGGCTGTGGCTCGCTGGCGCCGGCCTGCAGCGCCTTGTCCACCCATGCGTCCACGTCCGCGCGGCTGGACGCCGACAGGCAGGTGATCACCTCGGTCTGCAGGCGCGCATCACTGATCGGCTTGGCGGTGAACTGGCTGAAGAAGCGCTCCACCAGCAGCATCACGAAGATGCTGTCGCTGATGATCATGCAGGCGGCATCGGCATTGGTGAAGGTGGGATTGAAGCTGTAGCCCAGAGCGGCGAAGAAGGCCTTGGAGGCCTCCAGGTCGCGCACGGGCAGGTTGACGAAGATCATCTGTGGCGAATCGGTCATGGCACAACATCCTTGAAAGGAAAGAGGGATCAGGGCTGCTTCATGCAGTTGACCATCCACGGCTTGCCGTAGCGGTCGATCAGAAAGCCCCAGCGATGCGCCCAGAAGGTCTCGCCGATCGGCATCTTTACCTGGCCACCCTCGGCCAGCGCCTTGAACACGCGCTCGGCTTCGTCGATGGAATCGACATCGACGTTGATCGTGGTGCTGTTCTCACCCGCCGGGGACGGACCGTCGGCGGCCATCAGGATTGCGCCGTCCACCTCCAGCTGACTGTGGGCGACGTGGTCCAGGGTTTCCGGCGGCATCTCGCCACAGCCCTCGGCGCTTTCCATCGGCGGCATGTCGCGGTACTTCATTTCCGAGACGACCTTGCCGCCGAGGACCTGGGCGTAGAACGCCATTGCCTCGTGGGTAGTGCCGTTGAAGCTCAGGAACGGGATCAGTTTCATCGGGATTCTCCTCTCAATGGCCGCTGTCGAGACGGTCGCGCAGACGCTGTTCCTGCGCCTGTAATTCGGGGGTGAAGGCCGCGCCGAAATCCTCCGGGCCGAAGACCGGGCGCAGCTCCACGACGGCGCCCGGACCGAACGGCGCGCGGGTGAGCCATTCGGTGGCTTCGTCCAGCGAGCGCACCTGCCACAGCCAGTAGCCGCAGACCAGCTCGCCGGTTTCGGCGAAGGGGCCGTCGATCACCCGCGGGGCCGCCTCCCCGAAGGCCACCCGGCGCGCACGCGAGGTCGGGTGCAGGCCCTCGCCGGCCAGCATGATCCCGGCCTGCACCAGCGCCTCGTTGAAGGCGCCCATGGCGCGGATTTCTGCTTCGGTGGGCATCTGCCCGGCCTCGGTGGCCGGGGTGGCTTTGACGAATACCATTACTTTCATCGGTCTGCTCCGGGTGGGCGCGCCGGTTGGCGGGCCCTTCACTGGTTACGACGACCCAGCGGGGCGGAAATCGACACGCCTGCAGAATAAATTTCCGGCTCCGTCGTGCCGCGCTGCAACACATCCGTCGCGCCGGCTGCGGCATCATGGCCGCCCCTGCCCAGGAGCGGTCCAGCCATGCAATTCCTGCTGCTGATCTATATCGACGAAGGCCTGCTGCAGGCCCTGCCCGGCGAGGAATACGATCGCCTCATGCATGATTGCCTGCAGCATGCCGATGCCCTGCAGGCCAAGGGCACCCTGGTGCTGGCCCAGCAACTGCAGCCGGTGGACAGTGCGCGCACCCTGCGCACCCGCCAGGGCCAGGCGCGGATCACCGACGGCCCCTTCGCCGAAACCCACGAACTGCTGGCTGGCTTCAACCTCATCAACGCGCGCGACCACGACGAAGCGTTGGCCATCGCCCGGCAGTTTCCGTGGTCACGGTTCGGCAGCATCGAAGTGCGGCCATTGGCCGACATGGACGCCGAACGCGCGCGCGTCGGTGCCTGAGGCCGCCGCCCCAGCGCGTAGCCGTTGCTGCTACAGCAGGGTGATCTTCAGGTCGCGCGCACCGATGCCTTCATTGCCGCTGTAATCACGCGCGCTGGCGCGGATCACGTAGTCGCCGGCCGGCAACGCGTCCGGCTGCCAACGACCGGTTTCCACCCGACCATCGCGCACGGTGTTGGTCACCAGGTAGCGGAAGCGGGTGACCGCGCTGCCATGCACGGTGATGCCGCTGTCCGGTGCATAGGCCACCTTGGTGGCACTGTCGCGCGGGGGCATTGAATTGAACACGATGTTGAAGCGCGGCTGCTCATAACCGGGGAGCGGCTGGCCCCGGGCATCGAGGATCTGGTAGCCGACCTGGTAGGACCCGAGTCGACGTCGCGACTGGTTGCCGTCCACCTGGTCCCAGGCCTCCACCACGATCTGCACGCCCGGGCCGCTGCGCGGCAGCGCCACGCGCCCATTCGCGCCAGCGGTGAGCGGCTGGTCCAGATCGTCCAGCAGCGCCACATCGGTGATGCGCGGGGCGACCGTATCGACATAGCCGGTGAACCCCAACGCGACCGCGTTGCGCTCGAAACCGCTGGCGCCCACGCTGAGGTGCACGTGCGCCATCCGGTTGATGCTGCCCAGGCGGTCGCCCACCTGGAAGCGCGTGCCACGACGCACGCGAATGCGCTGCAGCTTGCCTTCGTCGTTGAACAGCGGCTGCCAACGCGGGTCGAACGGACGATCGGCCGGGTCGCGCCCGACCTTCATGTGGATGTACTTGAGCCGGTCCAGCACCAACCCTTCGGCCTGCCCGCCCACCGACCAGGTCGGGGTCGGGCTGCTGACCTTGCCATCGGCGATGGCCAGCACGGTCTGGCCGACATCGCCGCGGATATCGAAGCCGCCATGCAGGTGGTGCCGGCTTTCACCGTGGAAATCGCCACGCACTTCGCCCAGCGTGCCGACGACTTCATGCCAGCTTTGCTGCGGGGCAAGCGGCCAGCGCCCGGCGGTCGCCGGCAGGGGCGCATCCGCCGCCGGCCCGGTCAAGGCCGGGGGTGCGACCGCACCGGCGGCAAGCGCGCCGATCCGATGCACCCGATACGCGGCCGCGTCGGCAACCAGCAGGCGGCCATCGGCGTCGAGCGCGATGCCGGCCGGACGGGCGAGGCGCGGCTGCGTTTCGGCACCGAGCAACGCGATCTGGTGCCCCTGCGGCGTCACCTGCACCAGCCGCCCGCCGGTGTCGCCCACGTACAGCACGTCGTCGTGGGTGACCACCACCGACAGCGGCCCGTTCACCAGGCCGCCGTCGGCCACCTGCGTGCGCAGCGTGCCATCCGGCGACAGGCGACGGATCGCATTGTTGTACAGATCGGCGATCAGCAGATTGCCATGCGCATCCAGTGCCAGCGCCACCGGGGTATCCAGCCCGGCGTCGCCGCCGATGCCATCCACGGTGCCCGGGCGCTCGCCACCGGCCAGCGTGCCATCGGTCTCTATCACGCGGATGCGATCGTTGTAGGTATCGGCCACGAACACCCGGCCATCAATACCCACCGCCACGCCCATCGGCCCGTCGAAGCGCGCCTGCGCGGCGGCACCATCGGCGAAGCCGGCCTGGCCGTCGCCGGCCACCGTGCTCACCGCGCCATCGATGCCGATCCGGCGGATGCGGTTGTTGCCGGTGTCGGCCACATAGACATTGCCAGCGGCGTCCAGCGCGATGCCCGACGGCGTATTGAACTGGGCCTGCAGCGCCGGACCGTCGCGCCACCCCTCACCGTTGCCGGCCAGCGTATCCACGCGCCCATCCGGATAGAGACGACGGATGCGGTTGTTGTCGCCGGCGTCGGCGATGTAGGCCACCCCGTTGGCGTCCAGTGCCACCGCGTAGGGATCGGAGAACCGTGCCTGCGCACCGGCCCCCTCGCGCGAACCGTCCACGCCATCGCCGGCCAGTGTTTCGATCCGCGCCTGCCAGCCGAGCACCGTCGGCACCGGACCGGGCGCGATCACCGCCGGCAGCGGTCCCTTGAGGAACGTCCACGCCAGCCCTGCCGCGGTGATCACCGCCACCGCCGCCATCATCCAGTGCCAACGTTTCATTGCGTTCCCTGTCCGTTCGAGGGCACGACCATAAACGTTGGCCGCGCTGCTGCAAAGCCCGTGCGCTTGTGCGTTTGCCGGGTTCCGGGTTCAATCGATGCTCATTCCATGGAAGGACGCCCCATGCCCGGCCTGCGACACCGTCTCGCCGTTCCCCTGCTGCTGGCCCTGTTCGCCACGCCGGCGCTGGCTGCCTCCATCGATGCTGCCACGCCTGCGAATCAGACGGCGCAGCCGTTGGCACAGACGTTGGCCGATACCATCACGCTGGCCGAGAACGGCGACAGCGTCGGCGCGCTGCTGGGCTTTGAGCGCGTGTTTGCCGATCCCGGCTTCACGCAGCTGCCCGAGTCGCTGCGCCTGGACGGCTGGATCACCGCCGGACGTGTTGCGTTCAACGCACGCCAGGCGCGCGATGCACGCCGCTACCTGGATGCCGCGCTGAAGCAGGCACCGGACGACCCGCGCGCCCTGTATGTGCTCGGTCGCCTGCTGCTCTGGCAGCAGCAGCCGGTCCAGGGCGCCAGCCTGATCACCCGCTCGCTGCGCGCCTCGGACCAGTTCCTCGGCGACTTCGATGCGGCGATGGCCTACGCGCTGGACGAACAGCTGCACGACCAGCCCGAGGTCCGCCGTGCACTGCTGCAGGTGCTGTTCGACCGGCAATGGCAGGACGACGGCATGGAGCCCGGCGGGCTGTGGCTGACGCTCGCCACCCTGCAGGCCGATGCCGGGGAGCACGCGGCGCTTGCCGCCACCGTGGCGCGCATCGATACGCCGATGGACGTGGTGACGTTGCGCAGCGACAAGCGCTTTGACGCCGTGATCAACCGCCGCGATCCGCGCTTCGATCCGCTGCAGTCCGCACGCCGCCACGTCGATGCGTTGCGTGTGGAAGGCCTGCTGCGTCCCGAGCGCGGCGATCGCATCACCGAGCTCACCGATACCCTGCTGCTGATGGGCGAGCACGAACAGGTGCTGAGCACCACCGAGGCGCTGTACACGCGGTTGGCCGCCGCCGGTGCGTCCCCGTCCTTCCGCGGCGCCGATTACGCGGCCTGGATGCTGATGCACCGCGCCACCGCCGAGCATCGCCTCGGCCGCGATGCACAGGCCGAGGCCACACTGGTCCTCGCCAGCACGCTGCATGAGCAGGCGCCGGCGTTCAATCCGCTGATGCGGCTGTACCTGGCCAGCTGGTACCTGGGCAAGCAGCAGCCCGAGCGTGCCCTGCAGACCCTGGACGGCCTGGAAGAAGGCGAGATCTACGGCGAATATGTGCGCCAGTGGATACGCTTCAATGCCTATCGCACACTCGGCGACGGCGAGCGCTCGGCGCAGGCGCGGCAGTGGCTGCAGTCCAACAAAGGCGAAGGCCGCAGCGTGTACCTGGAGGTACTGATCGGCGAAAACCGGCTGGATGACGCGGCGGCGTGGCTGGTCGCCGCGCTGCAGGACAAGGCGCAGCGCCAGGACCTGCTGCAGCTGCTGCAGGACTTCCGCATGCTGCCGCCGATGCCCGCCGATATGGAAAACGAGAAACGCTGGGCGCAGTTGTTCAAGCGCCGCGACGTGCGCGCCGCCGTCGACGCGGTGGGCCGCATCGAGACCCAGCCCATCTACGGCCGCAGCGTCTGGCGGTGATCCCCGCCGCCGGCCCGTGCATCGGGCCGGCGACCGGCGCTACTTTGCCGGCGTCTCCACCTTGAACCCCATCGCCTCGCGGTAGCGCACGTACAGCGTGCTCACCTTGTCCACGTAGTCCAGGGTCTCGGCATACGGCGGCACGCCCTTGTAGCGGGTCACCGCGCCGATGCCGGCGTTGTAGGCGGCCGCCGCCAGCGTACGGTCGCCCTTGTAGCGCTTGAGCAGCGCCTTCATGTACCGCGCGCCGCCATTGATCGACTGCTCGGCCGAGAGCGGATCGGCCACGCCGAACTCGGTGGCCGTATCGGGCATCAACTGCATCACCCCCTGCGCGCCCTTGGGCGATATCGCGCCCGCATCGAAGCCGCTCTCGGCATGGGCGATCGCCCGCAGCCAGGCGTCTTCCACGCCGGTGGCCTTTGCCGCGGCCTTGAACTGCTTGGCATGGCGGTTGAGCTGCGGCGTACCGACCTTGCCCAGCCCTTCATGCGCCGGCTCACCCGGCGGCGTGGCTACGGTGAATTTCAGGAACACCCGCGAACCTGGCAGGTTGCGCGTGGAATAGACCATCCCGCCGTCCTGCTCGCGCTCGTACAGGGTGCCGCTGAAGACCCCCATGTTGCCCCACAGGTTGGGCGTCTGCACCGCGTTGTCATCCACCTGCTGCGCGGTGCATTGGGAGCCGGGCTCGGGCGCGGTGGCCAGGCTGACCGTGTTGTTCTGCACACAGCGGTACACCGTGCGCGCCGACGCCTCCCACGGCAGCAGCAACGACAACAGGGCCAACGCGGCAGGCAGGGTCGGGTTCATGGGCTCGGTTCGGGGCACGCCAGTCGTGCGGCGCGATCATCCGGCCCAGGCTGCGAACCGAAGGTGAATACCGGGCCCGCCAGGAGGGCGGACCCGGCCGACGCTCAGCGCGGGCCGCCGATCAGCCGCTTGCCGGCGTAGCCCAGGCCCAGCAGCAGGAACCACAACGGGCTGATCGCCAGCGCGTAGAGGGTGTCCGGCTGCAGGGTCAACAGCACCAGCACGAACACGAAGAACACCAGGCACGCCACGCACATGGCCACGCCGCCGGGCATCTTGAAGGTCGACGCCGCGTGCAGCTGCGGGCGACGGCGGCGGTAGACGATGTAGGAACACAGGATCAGCGACCACACGAACATGAACAACACCGCCGCCAGCGTGGTGACCAGGGTGAACGCGGTGACCAGGTTGGGGATCAGGTAGATCAACATCGCGCCCAGCAGCAGGCAGATGCAGGAAAACAGCAACCCGCGCGCCGGCACCGCCGCCTTCGACAACCGCGCAAAGAAGCTCGGCGCGTGACGCTCCTCGGCCAGCCCGTACATCATCCGGCTGGTGGAGAAGATGCCGCTGTTGGCCGAGGACGTGGCCGAAGTGAGCACCACGAAGTTGATCAGGCTGGCGGCGGCGGGAATGCCGGCCAGCACGAACAGCTCCACGAACGGGCTCTTGCCCGGCACCACTTCGCGCCAGGGGGTGACGGCCATGATCGCGATCAGCGCCAGCACATAGAACACGATGATGCGGATCGGGATCGAGTTGATCGCCTTGGGCAGGTTGCGCTCCGGATCGGCCGTCTCGGCCGCGGTCGTCCCCACCAGCTCGATACCGACGAAGGCGAACACCGCGATCTGGAAGCCGGCGAAGAACCCGGCCAGGCCCATCGGGAACATCCCGCCGTCATTCCACAGATTGGCGAAGGTGGCCTGATGGCCCGACGGCGCGGTGAAGCCCCATGCCACCAGCCCGAAGCCGGTGATGATCAGCGCGCAGATCGCGATGATCTTGATCAGCGCGAACCAGAATTCCATTTCGCCAAACAGCTTGACCGTCACCAGGTTCAGGCTGAGCAGCAGGATCACGCACATCAGCGCCGGTATCCACGGCGCCAGGTCGGGGAACCAGAACTGCGCGTAGGCGGCGATTGCGATCACATCGGCGATCGCGGTGATGATCCAGCAGAACCAGTAGGTCCACCCGCAGAAGAACCCGGCCCACGGCCCCAGCAGGTCGGTGGAGAAGTCGATGAAGGACTTGTACTCCAGGTTGGACAGCAGCAGTTCGCCCATCGCGCGCATCACGAAGAACAGCATCGCGCCGATGATCAGGTAGACCAGGATGATCGACGGACCGGCCAGGCTGATGGTCTTGCCCGAGCCCATGAACAGGCCGGTACCGATGGCCCCGCCGATGGCGATGAGCTGCAGGTGGCGGTTGGACAGACTGCGCCGGAGGTGCTCGGGCGGGGCGGCAGGATCGGACATGGGCTCAGGCCAGGCGGGGCGAAGGCCATGAACATAGAAGAGCGCGGGCGGTTGCGCTACTGCCGCGTCAGTCCGGCCTCGCCATCGGTTGTCGTCTTCACCCTGCAACGCACCCCCTGACCCCGACACTGGCAGTGTCCCGGCAGGCGTCACGGGCAAACCCTGTTCCAATCCCCGCTCGCAGGTGGTGATATAGCGCGCATCGGGGCTGCGGCCACGGACGCCGTTCACCATCCCCCACCGGGCATCGAGGTCTGCTTGAACCGCGCCAGGATCATCGCCGCCACTGTGTTGTTCGCCCTGCTGGGCGCGTTCGTGCCGATCGCCACCGTGGCGTACTTCACCTGGGCCCGGGCCACCGAGGCCGAGCAGGACCGCCTCCAGCTCACCGCCGAACGCACGCTGCTGCGCGCGCACCGCGCCTATGAAGCCGGGCTGGTTGCCCTGCGTCGCCTCAACCAGAGCGCGTTGGAGCCGTGCTCGGCCGACCACCTGCAGTTGATGCGCAGCCTGGTGCTGAGCACCCACTCGGCCGAGCAGGTCGGCTACTTCGAGGACGGTCGGCTGCGCTGTACCTCGTGGGGCATGATGGACAAACAGGTGCCCACGCCCACCCCGGACCACACCACGGCCGATGGCGCCGGCATCACCCTGGGGGTGCGTCCGGTGGCCGGCGATGGCACCGCCCTGCTTTCGGTGTATCTGGGCCGGTACGACCTCCTGGTGGACCCGGCGCGTTTCGTGGATGTCATCACCGATCCCAACGTGCGCCTGGCCGTGGCCAGTCCGGACGGGCGCCTGATGGCGCAGCAGGACATCCTCGACCAGCAACTGCTGCAGCGCCTGCTGCGCGACCCGCACAGCGGGATGGACAGCCACACCCTGTACGCCACCGCGCAGGACCAGGAATGGCTGGCCGTCGCCACCGCGCCGCGCACCGACCTGATGGCCAGCTTCCGCAGGCAGTTCCGGCAATTCATTCCACTGGGCGTGCTGGGCGCGCTGGCGGCGGTGGCGCTGGTGGTCTGGCTGTCGCGGCGGCGGCTGTCGATGAAGGCCGAGCTGGCCACGGCCGTGCGCAAGCGCGAGTTTTTCATGCACTACCAGCCGATCATCGAACTCGACACGGGCATCTGCGTCGGTGCCGAGGCGTTGGTGCGCTGGTCGCGCCCGGACGGCAGCCAGGTGCGCCCGGACCTGTTCATCCCGCTGGCCGAAGAGCACGGCCTGATCGAGGCGCTGACCGACCAGGTCATCGAACTGGTGATCGCCGACATGCGCGCGCTGCTGGTCCAGGACCGCAGCGTGCACATCGCCATCAACCTGTCCGCCGGCGATGTCAGCAGCGGGCGGGCGCTCAAGGTACTGTCGGCCCGTCTGGCCGGCACCGGCATCCACCCGCAACAGATCTGGCTGGAAGCCACCGAGCGTGGCTTCATCGACGTGCAGCGCGCGCGCAATACCCTGGCGCTGGCCCGCCGCGCCGGGCATTGCGTGGCCATCGATGATTTCGGGGTGGGCTATTCCAGCCTGCAGTACCTGCAGCAATTGCCGCTGGATGCGCTGAAGATCGACAAGTCGTTCATCGACGCCATCGGTACCGACAGCGCTACCAGCCCGGTCACCTCGCACATCATCGACATGGCCAAGACGCTGGGCCTGTTCACCGTGGCCGAGGGCATCGAAACCCCCGCGCAGCTGGCCTACCTGCAGGCGCGCCAGGTGGAGTTCGGACAGGGCTGGCTGTTCTCACGGCCGTTGCCCCCGGAGGCGTTCGTCGCCTTCCATCACCAGCGCCTGCAGCAGTACGGCAAGGCCCGCGAAGACATGCAGAACCCCAACGCGGTGGTGGAGGACTGAGCCCTGTCCGGTGCATCGGGCTCATTCGTCGGCAATGCCTGCCAGTTCCAGCACCCAACGCGGCACCTTCGGTTCGCCGGCATAAAAACCGCGCGGCTTGCCGTCGGCCATCGCCCAGCGGTGGATCCAGCTGATCCCCCCGGCGCCGTTGTAGCCATCGGCGTGCGCATAGGCCGGGTCGTCCAACGCCTGTTGCAGCGAGATGAAGGTGTAGCCACGCCGCTTGGTCGCTGCGATCAACTCGCCGATGCTGTCCGCATTCAACGCATTGGCGTGCATCAACCACACCTGTGCCGGCAGGCGACCCAGCAACCGCTGCGACTGATCCTCGTAATAGGCCAGCTTGTTGAGCATGTAGGGCACATAGCCACGCCGCAGCTGGCGCAGGCGCGTGTCGCGCAGCACCGGATCGGTTTCGGTATCGCGTACGTGGTCGTAGGCGAACGCCCAGATCCACTCGCTGTTGTCGACCGTGACCGGCGCGATGCGATAGCCATGCTGGTCCAGGAACGCAGCCAGCGCCGCCCGCTGCTGCGGGGTCTGGCCCGCGCGCAGGTACGGATGACGGAACCACCGTGGCGCCTGGCCGCGCTCTGCCAGCAACGGGCGCAGGGTCTTTTCGCCGTCGAGGATGTCCTGCTCGTAGGCATCGAGCCCGATCGCATGCAGATCGACATGGCCACGGGTGTGGTTGCCCAGCTCGAACCCGGCATCGCGCCAGTCGCGCAGCATCTGCACGCGCGTCGGCTGCACCGTTCCGTCCTGCTCCAGCTTGATCTCGTTGACGAAGCCCACCACCGGCACCCGTGCTGCGCTCAGCGCGGCCAGCAGCTGCGCATACCGCTGCGCCAGTTCCGGGTCGTTACGCTCATCCAGCCGCTGCCAGGGCAGGTCGTCGATGGTCAGCGCGATGCGTTGCGCCGGCGATGCCTGCACCGCGCCGGCCACGGCCAGCACGCCCATTCCCATCCATCGCAACACGGTACGGCGCACGCCATGCTCCAGCCTATGATCCCGACACCAGCATAACGCCCCCATCCCCGCCCCACTGTTCAACGCGAGGCCGGTAGAGCCGGGCCTTGCCCGGCTGCGCGTCCACCTCAGTGCTCGGCGGCGGCCCACGCACGCGGTCGCCGCAGCACCACCGCCAGGGTCATCGCCAGCAACGTCAACAGCACGGCCGGCAGCCAGCGTTCGCCCAGGGTTTCCAGCATCACCCCGCCCACCACGCCCCCGATGGCGATGGCCAGGTTCCAACCGGTCACCACGAACGACTGCGCGATATCACCGGCAACCCCGGCACGCCGCGCCACGGCGGTCTGGAACTGGGTCGCCACGCCACCGAAGGCGACGCCCCACACCACCGTGCCCAGCACCAGCACCGACGACGAGGTCGGCCACAGCGCGAACGCCGTTGCGGCCAGCACGAAGGCCACCGTACTGGCGATCACCAGCACGCGCAGCCAGCGGTCCACCCATATCCCGGTGATCCAGATGCCCAGCAGCGCGGCTACGCCGAACACCAGCAGCAGGCGGTCCAGCCACGGCGCCGCACCGGCCAGCGCAGCGAACGGCTCGATGTAGGTGTACAGCACGTTGTGCGCCAGGATGTACAGGAACATCGTCAGCAGCGCCGCGCGCATTCCCGGCAGCCGCCACACCTCGCCCAGGCGCTGCCGTGCGCCCGCGCCCGGTGCCGACAACGCCGGCAACGCCAGCCGTGCCCACAGCAGCAGGCCCACGCTGAGCAGCGACATCAACCCGAACGCCCAGCGCCAGCCAATGGTCTGCCCGAGCAGCGTACCGGCGGGAATGCCCAGCGACAGCGCCAACGGCGTGCCCACCATCGCCACCGCGATGGCGCGGCCCTGCAGGCGCGGCACCACCATGCGGCTGGCATAGCCGGCCACCAGCGACCACAGCAGGCCCGCGCTGATCCCGGCGATGAAGCGCGCCACCAGCATCACCGCGTAGTGCTGGGTGAAAGCGGTGATCGTGTTGACCACCACGAAGCCGCCGATCGCCGCCAGCAACAACGGCCGCCGTGGCAGGCGCTGGGTCAGCGCGGTCATCGGCAAGGCCGCCACCAGCGAGCCGATCGCATAGATGGTCACCAACTGCCCGACCAGCGCGCGGCTCACGCCCAGGTCGGTGCTCATCGGCGACAACAGACCGGCCGGCAATGCCTCGGTCAGGATGGTCACAAAGCCCGCGCAGGCCAAGGCCAGCAATCCTGCCAGCGGCAGGCGCTCCGACGCGGCCGGCTCCACAGCCAGCGCCGCGGCGCCGGCGTCCCCGCTCATGCCCGCGCCGCTCATGCCGACGCCTCCACCGCGGCGTACACCGCATCGCGCAGGTGATCGACAAACGCGCCGTGCATGCCTTCGTACAGGGTATTGGTCAGGGCGACCACGCTCAGCCCGCGCGCCGGATCCACGAACCAGCTGTGTCCGTATGCGCCACCCCAGCGCCAGCTGCCGGGTGCCTGCGGCGTGGCCGTCGAGCCGGCATCGTCCAGCACCGCAAAGCCGAGTCCAAAGCCCCAGCCCGGCGCATCCGGCGGGCCCTGTTCGCCCACCTGCGCGCGCGCCATCGCCGCCACGGCCGTGGCCGGCAACCAGTCGCGGCGCGATTCCCCACGCAGCGCTTCGAGCAGGCGCATGACGTCGTCGGCCGTCCCGACCATGCCGCCGCCCGCCGAGGCGAACGCCGCCGGATCGCTTGCACGGGCCAGGCTGTAACAGATGCCGGCGGTGCCCTCGAACGGCGCCACCACCTCGCCTTCGGCCAGCCGGTGCGGCTGCGGCGTGTCGGTGACATAAGGCGTGGCCAACCGCGCCGGGCTGTCGGCATGGAAGCCGGTGTCCTGCATCCCCAACGGCAGGCTCACCTGCTCGCGCACCACCTGCGCCAGCGGCACGCCGGTGGCCGCCTCCAGCAGCGCGCCAGCCACGTCCACGCCCAACGAGTAACGCCACGCCGTACCCGGCGCGAACAGCAGCGGAACCTGTGCGATCCGCCGCAGGTTTTCGCGCAGGCTGATCGGGCTGTCATCCATGCCGTCGCTGACGCCCGCCCGTGCATGCGGGCCGTCGGCGTCGGCATCCAGGAAGCGATAACCCAACCCGGCGCTGTGGCTGAGCAGGTGGCGCAGGGTGATGTCCGGGCGGCGGCCGTCGGCCAGCGCCGGGCGGAAGTCGGGCAGCCACTCGGTGATCGGTGCGTCCAGCGACAGCAGGCCCTGCGCCACCAGCCGCATCGCCGCAGCGGTCACCATCGGCTTGCTGACCGAGGCCAACCGGAACAGCGCATCGCGCGACATCGGCCGTTGCTGCTCGCGATCGGCCCAACCGCTGGCGCTGGCGTGGACGAGCTGGCCGTGCTGGCGCACCAGCACCACCGCGCCCACGATCCGTTGGTGGGCGTGGGCGGCAGACAGCACGGCATCGACCGGCGCCAGGCGCGGATCGGCAACGGCAACGGCAGGGAGGTCCAGGACGGAGGACATGGGGGACGGTCCAGCAGGAGGGGAGCGCCATCGTCGGCCTTCACTGCCCAGGCAAACACCCAGGCGGCGCTCCATACATTCCGGACGCAGCATTCCGCAATCATGGAAATCCCCGTACCACCAAGGGATCCGGCCGCAGCGCGCCCCGATGCACCACTGCGTCCCACCGGCAGGGCCGCCGAGCCCCCCGGTGCCGCTAGAGTGGCGTCTTCCCCCCCCCCCTTGGTACGGCCATGTCCGCGCTGGAAAACCTGGGCAACCTGCAGACCTTCGTGCACGTGGCCGACACCCGCAGCTTCGTCGAGACCGGGCGCCTGCTCGGCGTATCCGCCTCGGCCACGGGCAAGACCGTCACCCGCCTGGAGCAGGCGCTGGGCGTGCGCCTGTTCCACCGCAGCACGCGCAGCGTGACCCTCACCGCCGAAGGCGAGCGCTTCCTGCTGCGCTGCCGGCGCATCCTCGACGAACTCGACGCCGGCCGGACCGAACTGGCCCAGCAGGCGGCCGCTCCCTGCGGCACGCTGCGATTGAGCCTGCCGCTGGTCGGCGACCTGTCGCTGCCGATCCTGTCCGATTTCATGGCCGCCTACCCGGGCATCCGCCTGGAGCTGGATTTCGACGACCGCATGGTCGATGTGATCGAAGAGGGGTTCGACGCCGTGCTGCGGGTCGGCGAGCCCTCCGACTCGCGGCTCAGCGCGCGGCGGCTCGGCGTTTTCCCGCGTTACCTGGTCGCCTCGCCGGATTACCTGGCGCGTCGCGGCGTCCCGCAGACGCCGTCAGACCTGCTGCAGCACGACTGCCTGCACTACCGCTTTCCCACCAGCGGCAAACTGGAACCGTGGCCGCTGCCGCGTGAACCCGGTGCGCCCGCGCTGGAGCTGCCGGTAGCGATGGTCTCCAACACCATCGAGGCCAGGCTGGCCTTTGCCCTGGCCGGACGCGGCATCGGCTACATCCCCGAGCATTCGGTGCGCGACGCGCTGGCCGACGGGCGACTGCGGCGTGTGTTGCCCGACCAGATCCACGCCTGCGGCACCTTCCACCTGCTGTGGCCATCGGGCCGCCACGTGCTGCCGAAGCTACGGGTGTTCATCGATTTCGTCAGTGCCCGGCTCACCGGCGTGAGCTGCTGAACAGCGGATATTCATCGCCTGCGCGGCGCGCAACTCTATACTGGCCGCGCGACAGCCAGTCGCCTGTGTAATGAGGTATGCCCGCATGCGCCATTGATGCCCCGCCGTCTGCTGACGGCCACTGACCTTCCCGCCGCGCGCGTGAGGGATTCAACGGCATCCATGGAGGTCGCATGACCGCATTCGCTCTCACGCTCGACCGCGTGACGTATACCCTGCCCGACGGCCGGGTCCTGTTTTCCGATATCAGCACGCACCTCGACACCACCCCGACCGGCCTGGTCGGGCGCAACGGTGTCGGCAAAAGCGTGCTCGCCAATCTGTTGGCCGGGCAGCGCGCGCCCACCAGCGGGCAGATCCAGCGCACCGGCAAGGTCCATCTGCTGACCCAGCACAGCGGCGCGCCTGCCGGCAGCATCGCCGAGCTGGCCGGCGTCGCGCCGTTGCTTGCGGCGCTGACCCGGATCGAAGCGGGCAGCATCGCGCCGGCCGACTTCGCCAGCGTCGGCGAACGCTGGAACATCCGCGAGCAACTGCAGGCGCAGTGGCGGCAACTCGGGCTGCCTGCACTGGATCCGGATCGGCCGGCGGCCACGCTCAGCGGCGGCCAGGCCATGCAGGTGGCGCTGGCCGGTGCGCTGCTGTCCGACGCGGACGGCCTGATCCTGGACGAGCCCAGCAACCACCTCGACAGCGCCCACCGCACGCGCCTGCTCGATGCCCTCGCCGGCTGGCGCGGTGGCCTGATCGTGATCAGCCACGACCGCACCGTGCTGCAGGCCATGCAGCGCATCGTCGAACTCACTCCAGGCGGGCTGCACAGCTACGGCGGCAACTACGCTCTGTATGCCGAACAGAAGCAACACGCACGCACCGCCGCCGACGACCTGCTCGCCCTGCGCAAGCGCGAACGCCGCCAGCAGCAGGGCGAGCTTCGCCAACAGCGCGAGCGCCAGGAGCATCGCCAGTCGCGCGCGCAACGCGAGGCACGCAGCGCCAACCAGGCGCCGATCCTGCTCGGCGGGATGAAGAGCCGCAGCGAGAACAGCGCCGGGCGCTGGCAGGCCCGGCAGTTGGAGCGCGGCGCCGACATGGACGCCCGCGTGCGCGAGGCTGCCGCACAGGTGGAGGACGTGGTGGAGATCGCGTTGCTGGCACCCACGCTTCCCGAGCCCGGTCCGCAGCGTGTCGCCGAACTGATCGATGTGCAGTTGCCGTGGGCGGCGTCCCCATGGCAACGCATTACCGCGTGCGTGCAGCGCGGCCAGCGCATCGGCGTGCGTGGGCCTAACGGGAGCGGCAAGTCGACGCTGCTGCGGCTGCTTGCCGGGCAGATCGAGGCGCTGGCGGGCGAGTGCAGGGTGGCTGCCCGCGTAGCGCTGCTCGACCAGTCGCTTTCCGGGTTGCCAATGCAGGCCACGGCCCTGTCATTGCTGCAGGACGCGCATCCCGACGCCAGCGAAGCGACCCTGCGCACCCAGCTGGCCCTGCTGGGCCTGGATGCCACGCGCAGCTTGCGCCCGCTGTGCACACTCAGCGGTGGCGAGCGCCTGAAAGCCGCACTCGCCGCCGTACTGTATGCGCGCACGCCGCCGCAGTTGCTGCTGCTGGATGAGCCGGGCAACCACCTCGATCTGCCCTCGCTGGCCGCATTGGAGCAGATGCTCAACCAGTACAAGGGCACGCTGATGATCGTGTCCCACGACGCGGCGCTCCTGCAGGCCGTCGGCGTGACCCATCACCTGGACGCAGCCGACGGAGGTTGGGAGATCACGGCGTGTTAGGCGACGCATGGCTGCATCGCCTCATCCCCGCGACCACGCCGGGAAGGCATCGGGCAGCAGCTGCCACAGCATCGGGCCGGCGTGCATCTCCGCGTCGGTCAGCAGGCAGGCATCGAATTGCGCACGCAGCGCGCGCTCATCCATTTCCACCCCGATCACCGCCAGCTCCTGGCGGCGATCGCCCCACCAGGGGTGCCACATCCGCCGCATCGCCTGGTACTCACCCGCATCACCTACTTCGTCCATGCCCGGCATCGGTGCGGTCCAGCAGGACGCCTGCTGACGCACCCAACCGACATCGGTGTATGGCACCTGCGGCGGCGGCAGCAACGGTGTGCTGTCTTCCATCCCGGCCGCCACCCGCTCGCGCGCGGCATACCAGAAGCCGGCCGCCTCGGTCCGCGTGGCCGCGCCCACGCTGGACAGCTCGCCCACCCGGTCCATGCGGTTGGCCAGCCAGAAGAACCCCTTGCTGCGGATCACCCCACCCAGCCCCTGTTCCAACAACCGCGCGAACCGCTGCGGGTGGAGCGGCCTCCGGGCCCGATAGACGAAGCTGCTGATGCCGTATTCCTCGGTCTCCGGCGTGTGCACGCCACGCAGCGCCTGCATCCAGCCCGGGGCCAGTTGTGCCTTGACGAAATCGAAGCGGCGCGTGTCCAGCACCTCATGCAGCGGCACGTTGCCCTGCTCGGAAAGTACCAGCCGCGCCTCGCGATTCATCGCGCGCAGCACCGCCAGCGTCGACTGCAGCGCGTCATCGTCGACCACATCGCACTTGCTGACCACGATCACATCGGCGAACTCGATCTGTTCGGCGAGCAGGTTCACCACCCCACGCGCATCGTCTTGTCCGGCCTGCTGCCCGCGATCGACCAGCCGATCGGTCGAACTGAAGTCATCCAGGAAATTCACCCCGTCCACCACCGTCACCATCGTGTCCAGGCGTGCGATGTCATTGAGGCAGAACCCGTCCGCGTCGCGTACCGAGAACGTCGCCGCCACCGGCATCGGCTCGGCGATCCCGGTGGACTCGATCAGCAGGTAGTCATAGCGCCCCTCGGCGGCCAGCCGCTTCACCTCCTGCAGAAGATCGTCGCGCAGCGTGCAGCAGATGCAGCCATTGCTGAACTCCACCAGCGTCTCCTCGGTGCGGCTCAGCGTGGCGCCGCCATCGCGCACCAGCTGTGCGTCGATGTTGATCTCGCTCATGTCATTGACGATCACCGCCACCCGGCGCCCCTCGCGGTTGCGCAGCAGTTGGTTGAGCAGGGTGGTCTTGCCGGCGCCAAGGAAGCCGGACAACACGGTCACCGGCAGGCGGGTGTCGAGAGGAGCAGCAATGGCGGTCATGGCGGGACAGGTTCGGGCGGGGATTAAAATGTTACTATATAACATTCGCAGATCTGGTCCCCCACCCACATGAAACGTTCTTCCACCCTGCTCGATGCCGGTGCCATCGCCTTGTCCAGCTTGTGCCTGCTGCATTGCCTGGCCCTGCCGGTGCTGGCCGCTGCCCTGCCGCTGTTTGGCGTCTGGGCCCAGGCCGAATGGGTCCACGTGCTGTTCGTGGCCATCGCCGCGCCGCTGACCGGCTTCGCCCTGTGGCGCGCCCACCGCCAGCAGCGCCTGCCTGCTGCGGCGCTGGCCAGCGCTGCGTTGGGGTTGCTGCTGTTGCTGGCCGGCGCCGCCGAGTGGCCCAGCCACGACACCGAAACGCCAATGACCGTCGCCGGCAGCCTGCTGCTTGCCGCCACCCACGTGTGGAATGCCTGGCGTCGGCACCGGCACTGAGGGGCTCAGGCCACAGACCCTGCCGTAGCCACGCAGGCGACCGTTGCGCCTACTTCCCGTAGGCGCGCAATAGCTTCACCAGCACCTGCGCCTCGGCCGCGCGCTCGGCCGGATCGCTGGGGCTGACCACGTGCGCCTGCAGATGCTCGTCCAGCAGCGCCATCAGCAGGCCGTGCGCGGCACCCCGCACCGCCGCAGCCTGCATCAGCACATCGGTGCAGTCGGCCTCGGTCGATTGCAGGGAGGTTTCCAGTGCGGCCACCTGGCCGGCCATGCGCCGGACCCGGGCCAGCAGCGCGTTTCGTTGGTGTTGGACGTGCGACATGGGACAGGAGAATATACCCTATGGGGGTATATTCCCATCGGGCCCGCCCCATGTCCCTCCTCGCCGCCGCCGACGCCCGCCGCCACAGCCACCGTTTCGACGACGGCAACCCGCTGGCCGAGCGCAACACCCGGCGCGCCCTGTGGCTGACCGCAGCGATGATGGTGGTGGAGATCCTCGGCGGCTGGTGGTTCAACTCCATGGCGGTGCTGGCCGACGGCTGGCACATGAGCTCGCACGCGCTCGCCTTGGGAATGGCCGTGTTCGCCTATGCCTGTGCCCGGCGCTACGCGCATGACGGCCGCTTTGCGTTCGGCACGTGGAAGATCGAAATCCTCGGTGGCTACACCAGCGCGGTCGCGCTGCTGGGCGTCGCGTTGCTGATGGCGGTGCAATCGGCGCAGCGGCTGTTCTCGCCCAGTGCCATCCACTACGACCAGGCCATCGCCATCGCCGTGGTGGGATTGGGCGTCAACCTGCTGTGCGCGTGGTGGTTGCATGACAGCCACGGGCACGATCACGGGCATCATCATCATGGGCACCCTCACGGTCACGGACATGCGCACGGTCACGGCAGTGCGCGGGATCACGACTCAGACCACGCTGATCAGCATGGCCAGCAGCATCATGTTCACGAAGCCCACGGCCACCCCCACGCCGCGCAGGACCTCAACCTGCGCTCGGCTTACCTGCACGTGATCGCGGACGCAGCCACCTCGGTGCTCGCCATCGCTGCGCTGGTGGGTGGCAAGTTCTGGGGCGCGGCGTGGCTGGACCCGGTGATGGGCCTGGTCGGTGCGGTACTGGTCACCGTGTGGGCGGCGGGCCTGCTGCGCGACACCGGCCGGGTGCTGCTGGATGCGCAGATGGACGCCCCGGTCGTGGCCGACGTGCGTGAGGTGATCGAGCAAGGCCCGTGGGCAGCACGCCTTGCGGACCTGCACGTGTGGCAGGTTGGTCGCGGCAAGTACGCGGTCGTGGCCAGCGTGGTGAGCGACACCGAGGTGACGGCCGATACGCTTCGTGAAGCCTTGTCCATCCACGAGGAGCTGGTGCACATCACGGTGGAGGTACATCGGGTGGAAACGGTAATGGGTGATCCTTTACCTACCGCTTACCCTCTCACCGATGAAACATCATCGCCACGATGAACAACGCCAGCGGCGCGGCACTGAGCACGGCGCCGACGACACCCAGCCAAGGCCAGCGTTCCTGCCGAACCCGCGAGCCGACGGTAGCGATCAGGCCGATGGCGGCAGCACCCAGCACGCCGATCGCCGTCGCCCCGCTCGTGCCCACGCCGACCGTGGGGCTATCGCTCGCCAGCCGCACGAGATAGCCGGCCAGGCCACCCAACGGGAGCCCAAGGAAGCTGCATACGCCCAGCCAAGGCCAGCGTTGCACCATCGTTGCCCGTGGCGACGACACAACGTGCGGCGGCGCGGTATCCAATGGTGTGTTGTCCTGCATGTCAGCCTCCCCGGTTCACCCAACCGTACACCATCGCCCGCCGTGCACGGTCCCTCCCGCTCGCTACGCCACAATGCGGCAATACCCGCTACCAGGAGGACCCGCCATGCACGTCGTCACCCGCCTGCTACTGCTGTCACCCCTGTTGCTCAGCGCCTGCCGCAACGCCGACTCCGGCGCCGGCACGTTCTCCTCCGATCCCATGCTGGGGTGCTATGCCACCCACCCACGCAAGCCGGCGGAGTTCCGCATCGAGCAGCAGCAGGGCCAGTACTACGTGTCGTTCAACCGCGACGAACAGTGGCAACGCGACGATACCGTCCTGCAGGTGTCCTCGCGAGCGGACATCGCCCGCTTCTTCAAGGATGACGCCGATCAGATCGACAAGGCGCTGGTACGCCCGAACGGCGGGTTCGGCATCTTCCACTTCAATCCCGGTGCCACGCTCAAGGGCAAGGACAAGGACAGCGACTACATGGCACTGGTGCTGATCGGCGCCGGGCCAGTGTTCAAAGTGCGCTGCGGCTGAGTCCAGCCGGCGAGCCGCGGATGTGCAATTGACGACGTCGCACTAGCCTCTACTCCGGCAGTGCGGGAGGACGCTGTGCGTTCCTTCCGGTGCCCATGACCCACCGGAAAGTGACGCAGTAACGCCGGCGGGCAACTCCCCGTGCCTGCCGCCATCGCCCTTCTCCCGCACTGCCGGCCGTGCGACGCACGCGCGCGGCAACGCCAGTACCCATCCTCTGCAGTACCCCACCCGCAGACGCGCGCAGACGGGCAGCGCGGGGCCGTACTTCAACACGGCCCGTCCCCACGGGCGATGCGATGGATGGAGCTGTACGGCCACTCGGTCGCCTCGCGCACATGGCCGTGCCTGACCGGATTCTGGTGCACGTAGGCCACGTGCCGGTCGAAGTCCTCCGTATCCAGAATGCGGTGCTCGCGGAAACCGCTGTGCCATAGCGGACGTGCCGTGCGGTCGCGGCGCAGCACCGCGCGCGGGGGCATGCCCGGGAGCTGCCGATCGAAGATCGCCTGGATCTGGGTCCAGCGCCGATGACCGTCGTCGTCACCCTCCGGCAGCGTCCACACCCCGTGCAGGTGGTCGGGCAGCACCACGATCGCGTTGATCCGGAACGGACGGGCCAGCTGCGCCACCCGGAACGCGAGGCGCAGACCCTGGGCCTGCTCGATCAGCAGGCGGCTCTGCCGATCACGCAGGTGCGCACTGAAAAAGTACGCGTTGCCGGGCTGCCAGGGGCGGTGATCGTAGGGCATGGGCGCAGTCTGCGATTGCCAGCCTCTGACCACGATCGGTCCGCGCCTGAAGCGCGTATCGGACTGCTACGCGCCGCTGCATCGGCGTTGGCTCACCACCGCGTCGGGAGAGCGGAACAGCGCGCGCAGGGTGCCACCACACCGCTCAGCGGTGCTGCGCCTCGCAGGTCGTCATGGCTTGGGACGAAATGTATCCCTTCAAGCCGAAATCCTCGCGTGCATCCAACCGCGCGGCAGCCTTCGACGCCTCCGGCAGCAACCGTCGAAGCGCCTGGCTTACCGGCACCGACCAGTTCTGTGGCGCGACGTCCGAATCGGCCGACGGTTCCCCCTCGGTCCACGGCAACATCATCAGCTTCTGCGAGCGCGAACTGAGTACCCGTGTCGGTGCATTCCCATACTCGATGACCACGTGCATCACCGGAGAATCGTCGGTCCAGATGCCACCGGTGTAGTAGTCCTCCAGTACCTCGCGCAGCCGGGCGCCCCCCAGCAGGCGGTGCATCTGGTCTTGAATCTGACTGGTCGTGCAGGCCGGCACCCGGGTCGAGGCCGACGTCGCTGCATACCTCAACACTTCCCGCGGCCGCACCCGGCGCGCCACCTCCTCCACGGCGCGCTCGCGCGTCCACGCAGGCGCCGACAGTGCCCACAGCAGCTCCCCCACGCGCTGGGCCGGGATGCTGTCGGTGGTCACCGGACCGTTGCCGTCCATGTCCAGCTGCGAGCGCCGCACGAAGGTACGGCGGCCCTCGCCCGGGCGAAGCCGATGGACTTCTTCGGCGCGCTCCCATCCGGAGTAGGTGTAACGGATCTCGATCCCACGCACATCCTGCAGCGCGGTCCCCTGCGGCGGCGGATGCGAGCCGTTGCAGGCGGTCAGCGCCAGCAGGGTCGCCATCACCAGCAGGCTGCGCCGGTGGCTGCCAAGTCTGGGCAGCGCGATCCTTGCAGACCGGTGGCGGCGCAGCGCGCCGACGCAGCGGCGGATAGTTCCCATGGTCCGGTGCATCTCACATTCCTGGAAAACGATGTAACCGCCTGCCCTGCCCCGACCGCGGAAACGGCCAGGAACCGGCAAGGCGCCAGAACGCACTATAGCGGTGCCCGATGACAGCCGACCGCCGTCAGGCGGCATTGCCGCGTGGTCAGGTACGATGCCCACCCCTGACTACCCTGTCACCCGGCCGCCTCACGGCGGGGTGTTCCCGACTCCCGTGCCCCATTACACCGGTCCCCTGCTGACCCTTCCGCTCGCCCAAGCCCTCACCCGCGCCCGTGATGCCGGCGCCGGCGAGTGGACCGGCTCGCTTGATCTTGGCCGCTCTACCGGTCCCGCCACCCTGGCTGCGGACCACTGGTTGTGGAAGGGCGCGCGCTACGACTACCCGGGCAAGACCCGCGACCGCACCCTGTACTACTGGGATGGGGAGGAATTCCTGGCGGTGTCCCGGTTCGGTTCGGCGCTGATCAAGCTGGTGCCCACCGACTGGGACGCCCCCACCTTCGAGATCGATGGCATCAAGATGCTGCCAAGCGCGCAGGTGTCGCCGTTCGAGGATGCGCGGCGCAAGGTGGCGTTGATCGCGCCATCGGGCAAGACCGTGCTCGATACCTGCGGCGGGCTCGGCTACTTCGCCGCCTGCTGCCTGGAAGGCGGCGTAGCGCGCATCCAGTCGTTCGAAAAAAATCCGGACGTGCTGTGGCTGCGCACGCTCAACCCGTGGTCGCCAGACCCGGACGCCGCCAGCAGTGGGGGCCGGCTGTCACTGACCCAGGGCGATGTCTCGCTTGCGATCGAGGCGCTGGAGACCCGCTCGGTGGATGCCATCCTGCACGATCCGCCGCGTTTCGGCATCGCCGGTGAACTGTACTCGCAGGTGTTCTATGACCAGTTGGCGCGGGTGATCCGCGACGGCGGGCGCATGTTCCATTACACCGGCGCACCCAACAAGCTCACCAGCGGCCGCGATGTGCCGCGGGAAGTGGCCAAGCGGTTGGAGAAAGCGGGTTTCAAGGCGGAGCTGGCGCTGGATGGGGTGCTGGCGGTCAAGCGGTAAGGGCGTTGGCCACCCGACCTCAATCACCGCGCGGCAGCTTCTTCGCCCACATGTTGTCGACCAGGTTCGGATAGGCCCGGCCATTTTCCTCGGCGCGTTGCCGCGCGGCGTCTTTCTGCGCCGGCGACAACGGCGAGGATTTCCCGCCGTTGGGGTTGGGCTTCTTCCACGGTGGGGTTCGGGTCTGGCGCATGGCCGGATGCTAACGCAGCTTCACTTCGCCAGGAAGGCGACCAGCGCCGCATTGAACTGCTCCGGGTGGCTGGCATTGCAGCCATGCGGCGCATCCTTGAGCACCACCGCCTCGCTACCGGCAATGGCCGCGTGGGTGCGCTTGCCGGACCCTTCATACGGCACCGTGCCGTCGCTGTCACCGTGCAGCACCAGCGTGGGCACCGTTACCTTCTTGAGCTCGTCGCGGAAATCGGTGGTACCGAAGGCCTTCATGCAGCCCAGCGCGGCGGTCTGGTCCGACTGCTTGCACAGGTCGATAGCCTCCTGCCGCTGCTTCTCGCTGACCTTCAGCACGCCCTTGGCGCTGAAAAAGTCCTTGGTGAAGCCATCGAAGAAGCTGTCGCGGTCGCGCTCCAGGCCCTGGCGCATCTCATCGGCCTTGGCCTGGGTGAGCGGGCCTTCGGGGTTGTCCGGGGTCTGCAGCATGTACGGCGGCACCGCCGAGGCGAAGACCACACTGCGCAGCCGCTGCTCGCCATGGCGGGCGATGTAACGGGCCACTTCGCCGCCGCCCATCGAGAACCCGACCAGGGTGGCGTCCTTCAGATCCAGGTCGTTGAGCACCCCAGCCAGGTCATCGGCCAGCGTGTCGTACTCGTAGCCGTCGGCCGGCTTGTCCGAGCGCCCAAAGCCGCGACGGTCGTAGGCCACCACGCGGTAACCGGCATCCTTCAGCACCGGGATCTGCGCCTTCCAGGACTCGGCCGACAACGGCCAGCCGTGGATGAGCACCACCGGACGGCCGGTACCGCCGGTATCTTCAACGTGCAGACGGACGTGGGAAGCAGCCATGGGGAATCCTTCGAGCGATGGGAAAGGAGTGACCGATCCTAGGCAAGTGCGATGGCCTATCCTGTGAAAAATGCGGCGGCGGCGATGACATCGCCTGCACAGGTCTGAGCGCTTCACCAGACCCATACATTGCCTGCACGGTCTCAGTCTGTGAGACGGACATTACCCATAGTGCAATCCGCACCAACGCCATAATGAGCCGGCTCGGATGGACCTTCGCCCGCTGTACCCTCGCGCCAACGCTCCTGTCGTACTGGCGATTCCCCGCATCGCCTGCGGCGGACTTGCGCGTACGTTGCTGTTGCATGGGGTGGGCGTGCATCCGGCATCGCGGGCCGCGTTGAGGGAGGCGCTGCGAGCTGCAGGGCAGCGCGGGCGATGTGCTGGCTGCCTGGCAGGCAGAGTGGCAAGCTGCTGCGCATCCACCGTGCCAGCCTGACGAGCCGCGCCAGCGCGCCTCACCGCGTTCGCCCCAGCCCTCGCCTCGAGTGACTTCCGATCAGTGCGACGACACTGAAGCCTGCAGCGCAACTCGCCGGGAACCCAGCGTCGCGTAGGTGAAGGCCAGTTCATTACCGAGCGATGGCGGCACGACCTCCGGCTGCGAAACCGGAGTGGACTGCCGGTACCAGCGACCGCCCACGCGCACGAACTGCGCGCTCTCCACGCCCTGCCGGCCACGCCGGGTGCGCGCCTGCATTACCTCCTGGACCGGCCCGGCCACCGTCTCACGCATCACCAGCTTGCGCTGTCCCCACATCCGCAGCGCGGGCAGACACAGCAGCAGCACCCAGAGCATCATCACCACCAGGCCGATGCCCAGCCAGGCGCTGAAACCACGGCTGACGCCCGGCAGGAAAGCCAGCACGACCAAGGCGAGCACCATCGCACCGCCCCACCATGCGGCGGCCTGCAACAGCGCGCGCGGGCGTGCCATCACGCGCTTCCAGTCACGCGAGACCATGGGTGCGGCCTCGACGGCCTGCGCGTGCAGGGTCGGATATTCCACCTGCAGCAGGTGTCCAGGGCGGACCGCGTTGAAGACCAGGCGAATGGGCGTGCCAGCGACGGGGCCGACGATCTGGTGAGCGACAAAACCCAGCAACTCTTCGCTGCCCGGCGACTCCTCCACCACAGAACAGGATCGGCCATCGACCAGATAGGCACGGCCTTGACCGCCAGAGGCGGGCAGGATCTGCGCCGCATCCAGGCGTCCCTCCACCACGATGACCTGGCCCGATGCCAGCACGTCACGCAGCGATGCCATGCGCAGACGCCGATGGACGACGGCGATGATGATCGCGATCACCCCGATGGCGGCGGCCACGAACGTGGGAATCAGCGTCGGTGCTGTGCCGCTGGTATGCATACCCAACCAGGCTGCGAATGCGGTGATGACCAGCGCCACGCCGATGGCGAAGCGCAGCAGCGCGGTACCGGCATCGCGCTGGAAACGCAGATCGTCCTCCAGCCGGGTACGCAGGTCAGCCGGTAGGGGCTGGGGGAATGAAGCGTTGGACATCCCTGATCTCGCTATCGAAGCAGGCGACCGTGCCTGGTGCGGGATCGATTATGTCATTGGCGGGCGACACATCCGACCCTCCGCAAAGGGCCGGATGTGCGTCACCGCATGCAGTTACAGCGCAATCCGCGCCACAGACTCCTCACTCCCCTTGGCGTCCTTCTCGCCATTCTTCACCGATACGTACAGCACGTTGTTCTTGGCATCCAACGCCAGGCTGTTCGGGTGGGTCGGCACGGCGTAGGTCGCCACCGGCTTGTACGTATCGCTGTTGTAGGCGGTGACGGTGCCGCCGTCGCGGTTGGTCACGTACAGGCGCTTGCGCGGTGCATCCAGCAGGATGCCCAGCGGACCGGCGTCGGTGGCGATGCTGGCCAGTTCCTTGCCGGTGCCGCGGTCGATCACCAGCACGCGCTGGCCCGGGTGCGACGAGGTGAAGCCGGAGCTGCTGGCCTGGTACTTGCGGATCATCTCCGAGCCCTGGTCGGTGACGAACAGGCGCTTGCCGGCCGGGTCGAGCGCGATGTTCATCGGCTGCTCGGCGCCTACCTTGAAGCGCTGCTCCACCTTGCCGCTGTCGGTGCCGACAGTGACCACTTCGGCCAGCAGGTTGGAGGTGTACACGCGCTTGCCCTTGGCATCGAGCGCCAGGCCCGGCGCCTTGGCGTTGCCCAGGCCGGGGATGGTGTTGATCACCTTCAGCGTCTGCGTGTCGACCACGAACAGCACGCTGCCGTCGCCGGAGTGACCGGTGACGTACAGGCGGTGGTTGGGCGCATCGACCACCAGCTCACGCAGGTCGTGGGTATAGGAGGCCTTGCCATCCTTGCCCACCACCTTCTCCATCAGCTGCACGGTGCCAATGGCCTTGTTCGCGGCGGTGTCGACCACGGTGACCGAGGTGTCCACGGTGTTGCCGACATACAGGCGGTCGCCGGCGTCATCGAGCACCACGCCAAAGCCCTTGCGCTCCAGCGGAATGCGGGCTTCAACGGCGAGGGTTTCCGGGTTCAGGCGCAGCACCTGCGCCGGGCCGGCGGCATCGCCGAAGCCGCCCGAGGAGGCGACGAACACGGCGTTCTGTTTCGGGCTGAAGGCCAGCTCGTACAGGCCCTGGGCGATCGGCTTGCGCTGGACGGCGGCGGCAGTAGCGGCCGAGGTGGGCGCGGCGGTGTCAGCGGCGAACGCGGACGGCGCGCCGAGGGTCAGGCTGACGGCGAGGGCCAGGGCGGCCGAACGGAAAACGGAACGAGGGTGCATGCGAGCTTCCTTGGATGGGCACGGGGGGTGTCCTGGCTCGCGGGGCCGTTGTACAACGGCCGGCCCGTGCAGCGGTTCGTGCAGGGCAGGCTGGCTATGGCTCGGGCATGGTAGCAGGCTGAAGACGTCACGTCCGGCAGGGCCGCGTCATGGCGGCAACTGCAGCGCGCGCCGTTATGTCACTTCGCCCGTTTCAACGACTCATCCACTGCCGTCTTGGCCGCTACCTCGGTCGGCATGCTCGCCCGCAGGTGCGCGGGGTCATCACGGTCGCCCTGCACGATGAAGATGTTCTCGGCCGCTGCGTTGTCCTCGGTGCGCCTGCTCAGCAGCACGTGGTCCACGCGGGAGAGGTTGTTCTGCTTGGCCAGGGCCAGCAGGCTGGCGCTGATGCGCTCACTGGTGGCGTCGAAGGTACGGCCGTTGGCGGCGTCCAGCTCGGCCACCTTGCTGTTGAGCTGGGTCAGCAGGCGGTGGTCCGGGTGGGCGGGATCGGCCGGTGTCGCCGGCGGTGGCGCAGGACGGCGCGCGGCCTTCTGCCGTTCCATTTCGGCCAGGCGACGCTGCCACACATCGCGCTCGGGCAGCGGGTTGTGGTGCTCGGTGTTCAGTGCGCTGCCCGGGACCGGTGCTGCAATGCACTGCACTTCCGGCTGGTTGAACAGCACCGCGAACTCGCTGTCGTGGTCGGTATCGGCACCGGTCTGCCGGTGGATGCCGGCGTGGCCGAGTGCGGCCCAAGCAAAATCCACGCAGCTGCTGGTGAACACCGGCCCGTTGATGTTGAAACCGTGCGCGGCCGGATGCGCGCCGAACGCGCGGATCCTGTCGAACTGTTCCCGGGTGATCTCCAGGGTGCGGGCGTAGTAGGGATCCTTGTAGGTATCCGCATCGGTGTAGGACACCACGCCCGAGGCCGCATCCGGGGCCGGGCCGAAGCCGTAGCTGTCCCGCTGCGCGCCGTGCGCGGTCTGCAGGTACATGTGCCCCATGAGCGCGGTGCCGCCGCCCTCGAGCGGTGTGCCCGGCGCGGCCAGGTAAATGGTCACCGTGTAGTGTTCGTTGTGCTCCATGCTCACTCAGCCCTGTCTGAAACCGACCCTTGCCCCGCGCCGTTCGATTGTCGAATGGCGGTCCTTGGCGGGGATGATCGCATAGGCGGGTGAAGGGGCAGCAAGTCTGCGTTCTGCCTCGAAGGCTGGGCCGAAGGACTCAATGCACCTCGCTGTCTCCTTGACGCGCTCGCCGGACCTGGCGCTCCCATTCCCGCGCGGGGTTCAGGCCCAGCGCCATGCAGCAGATTTCAAAGGAGGCGCGCCAGATGGGGCGACACAGCTCGGAGGAGCGGTGGAAGGCGTCGAAGATCTCGGCGAGGGTGAAGTGGGCGTTCTCCATGGTCATGGCGTGCACCGCGCATGCAGCGGGACGGAGGACTGCGCTACGGCCATACCGACTGTTGGGGTAGCCGGATTCAGAGGTTCGTGCATGTTGGCCACTCCTGACGGGAGGTGCTTTCGCCCGCGGGGGCGAAAGGGTGTCGGGAGGTTCGAAACCGCATATGATCGGCGGGCTTATTCCCCCCTTCCGGGGGTGTTTTATTAGCCGCCCTCCCGACGTATTGCACGTCGTTCTCGTCATATGTCGTGGAGTTTCGAAGCTCCACCTCCACCATGAATCGAGTAGGCAGGCCGAGTGAAGTGGAACTTATCTTTCACAGGGCCAGTTGCCAAAGACAACAGCTATCAGGCTACTCCGGCGTGCGGCCATTCCACAGTTCTTGCGTGAACGACCCTGCGGTTTTACGAGGCGGGTTGCCTCCCTGCCCCGCCCGCCATGATCGCTGCATCCCGGTTGGTGTGAAATGAACCTCCCGGTGAGGTGACGCAATCAGCGCCTGGAGCGCAACCTGGGTCCGAGCGAGTTCGCTCACACACGCGCTAACGAGCACGCCATGGGTCTCGCACACCCATGAACGCTGTAGTGGCCGCACCTAGCCACCCATGCTTGCAGCCGTCAGCTGCATTTCGTGCTGCACGCGTTGGTCTTCGTCCTGCTGCTGCAGCGCCTGCTGTTGCGCACGCGCTTGGCGTTCCTCTGCCACCGCATCGAATTGCTGCATGGAATCGTCCCACGGCGTCGACACGGCCTGCTGGGTCGACATCCCTGCACGCAACTGCGCGGGATCGCCCATCTCGCCCTGGACGACGAACACGTTCTGCCCGGACCGGGCATCGGCCGTCGCTTGGCTCAACACCACGTGGTCGACGCGGTCCAGCCCGTTGTCCTTCGCCAGTACGAGCAGGCTGCCGGTCAGGCGCTCGCTCATCGCATCGGGTGTGCGGCCATGCTGGGCGTCCAACTCGGCTACTCCCTCGCGGATCTGCTCGTAGAGTCGGTTGTCCGGGTGGTCCGGGTGCGCGGGTGACAGCTTCGCTGGCGCGGCGTGCTGTTGCTCAGGTAGGCGCGCAACGTCGAGTGGCTCGGCCGGGGGAATATCTGCAAGTTCCTCGCGCTCTGCTTCGCTGGAGATCGACTGCTCTGCCTGCTCTGCCTGCCGCAGCAGGGCGTCTTGGGCGTAGGTCTCTTCGCGATTGTATACAGGCGGCTGTGCGGTCTGCTCCAGCTCGGCGTCAGTCGATGGCTGGGTGAAGTGGTGTGGTGGGATCGCTTCTTCTGCGAGCGACTGCATCTGCTCGCGGGAATCCTCGTTTGCCGGCTGCCAGTCACTCGCAAGCTGGTCAGCGATGGGCTGCGGCTCAGTGATCTGAGGTGGGAGCTGATGGGTGTTGGCAATGGTGACCGCCTCCGGCTCAGATCCGCGCTGCGGCTCGTGCGCAGCTGGCACCGCAGCGCCTGGCTCCACATGGGCGGGCTGGAGGTTCATTGCGTCGGGAGCACTGGAGCCAGCAGGAGACATGGGCGGCGCTTCAGCTGTCTCCGGATGATTGGTCTGCGCCTGCGGCACTTGTCTGACCACCTCGTCTGCCGTGTCGACGGCGTGGCGCCGATCGGCTTCCTCGGTTTCTCTCGACGCCTGCGCCCGCTCCGCCTCGGTGCGGCGTGCTTCGTCGTGGCGATCCATCTCAGAAGACTGCGCACGATCAGCCTCCGTGGGGAGCGGTGCACTGATGGGCGGTATCGAGGCGGCGGCCATTGCCGGAGCAACGGTGGCCTCTACAGGTCCCGACTCCCGCTGCTGCACCTCCGGCGCCAACGCCTCTTCAATGCGCTGATCAGCTACGCCCAGCGCAGCAGCGGCAGCGACCTGCTGCGCCTCGCCGATGGAGAGTCCCTCACGGTTCGCCTCGCGCAGCGCCTGTTCGTGGGCATCGCGTTCCTGGGCCGATAGTGCGGTGATGCGTAGCTCTGGGGAGTCAGGGATCGGCGCGTCTTCCTGTTGCTGTGCCCGGACCTCCGTCCACGCCCGTCGCAGCTCAGCAACGTCGGTAACGGCCACCAGATGCGCCACGCCATCGGGCCCGGTCTGATAGTAATTGATGGGGCTGTCGTAGCCATACTGGCCCGTCTCATTGCGTTGAAGTTGCTGCATCGTCTGGCCGGTGACGCCATTGGCATCCAGCGTGCGCTGCACAGCCAGCGCGATGGCTTGCTGGGTTTCAGGATTTACGTTCAGGTCCACGCCAGCGCTTTGATAGCGGTGCAGCAGTTCGTTCTTCCCGGTCTGCTCCACCGACGGCGCCGGCAAAGCCTGGATGTCTGCCAGCTCCTGCTGGAAGCGCTCCAGCGACGGCTGGCGCATCTGGTTGGTCAGCTCAAGTTCCAGCGCCAGGTTACCTTCGGCCATCCGGCTCCCGCTCACCCACTGACCCACCGCACTGCGCAGATAACGCTCACTATCCGAACCGAGCACGGCGCCGGATTTGGCGCGCGCCGACTCGACTGCCTCCGGCACGCTCACCCCGTAGTCTTGCGCGCGTTGCGCAGCATACGCTTCCAGATACTGCGCTGCGATCGCCTCCGGCCCCGTAGCAATATTGCCCTCGATACGGTCCAATGCCTCTTGATTGAGTTGCTGGGCGCGCTCCGGCGTCGCAGTCTGGGTTTCGTAGCTTGCCCGATCATTTGCGCCGGACAAGCCGGTTTTGACCTGTCGCTCCCATGCCGAGGTATCGGGATTGCGGTACCAGTCCTGATTGTCCAAGCCGCGCTGCTCGCTTGCCTGGGCTGGAATCTTGAATGGATCCTGGGGCGGCGGTGCTTTGCCAAGCGCGAGTTCAACCGCCTTCGCGGTCGCCATCGCCCCCAGCTGCTGGGACTTTTCGTAACTGGCCGCAACACGCCCCTCGATCGGGTCGCTCGATCCGGCGCTTACTCGCTCGAAGTCTGCCTCCCGATACCATTGGGCTCCATCGAACGCCCACGACACACCAGAGGCGGTCTGATGGTAAATGGCACGGTTGTCCAGTAGGTCGGCCCCTTTTTCGAATGCCTTGGCCAGGAACAATGCATCCGCCGCGACTACAGCGGCCGGTACGTAGCCGCTTCCCCCCAATGCCATGGCCATGGAAGTGCCACCGGCCCAACCGCCAACATTTCGGGCGAGGGCGTGGTTGACCTCAGACTGTGCTGCGGTGGCATTGCCTTGTTCAAGCAGCTCGGCGGAGCGGCGGGCGGTCAGGATGGCGTCAGCGCCTGTGGTCAGCAGCCCGCCAGTGCGTACGAGCGTGCTGGTCGGGGTATCGCCAAGCAATAAGCCGATCGACGCAAAGCCTTGCTGTCCACGAGGCACGCGGAGTGAACTGGCTGCAGCCTGGCCCAGAGTGGCTTCAACTTTTTGTATACCCTTCTCGGACAAAGCTATTCGCCCATCCTGATGAGCATTGGCTATTGCCTGCGCCAACTGGTGCCGCTGCAGATCCAAGTCACCACCTTTCGTCAACCTGTTAGTCGATTGCTGAGAAAACTCAAGCACAGTGAGGATTCTTGCCTCGGATTGGGTAACCGAAAGGTACCCACGATCAACGGATGAAAGCCCATTGAGTGTGGCGAGCTGATGGGCGTTCGCGCGACCGTAATTATCGATACCATGGAGGAACATCTGCGTCCGAGGCCGGATGTCCTCCGCAGTCATGCCAAGTGGGGCATTGGTGTAAAGGTCACCGTTGACCAATCCGATGGTCATCGTGTCGCGCAGGCCATTCACCCGGCCCGCGATTCGCTGCATCGCTTCTACGTCGTTCTCGAGCGCAGCTTGGCCATCGACGGTTTGCGCCAGCTTCTCAAGTTGAAAACCGATGCCCTTTTGATACTCCCTGATTGGCCCACCGCTGTGGGGAGAAACTCCCAGCGCGTGGGCGAGCCGCGGATCCGCAGGCATACTGATCCGGTTCTCGAAGGCATCCTTTTCAACCAGGTTAGCCCTCTCGAGGACCTTTAGGAGCTGACTGTTTCGAAACGTCTGCTGCTCAATGACGTGATGGTCTTGAAAAATCGGTCCATTGCGAGGCATTTCGCCACCTCTTCCTTGATGTCACATTGCCGGTTCAGATGTCGGCGGCGTCCGTAAACCACAGGCCTCGCGATTCCCTCTGCCCGCCAATGCCTGCAGCCCAGACAGCGTCCCGGAGAATTCGATCACAGAAGGTCAAACCGCCAGAGTACGGGGTTCGGAAAATATGCGCTTGGCCAACAACGTCTTTGCGAAACGACAGACTTGTGCCGCCACTGAGGTCATAGAACTTTCCGCCAACAAAGTCGTCGCTGACATCGATGGTCAGCCTGGAGCTCTCTTCGTCAAGCGCGTCCAGCTCACGTGTTACCTCACACAGGTAGTAGCGCGGGCCCTCGGATCCGTCGGCTTGTCGATAGTCGCATTCCACGAAATCGAATCCAGCGGGATCGACCTTGGAAAAGACATCTTTGAGGCGCTCGGACACGAGCCAGTACCCGCTCAACCCTCCCTCCAGGTCTTCGGGCGGATCACCCGCTCCAGGATCGTGGAGCAGAACAGGCTTCTCTTTGAGCACTGGGAAGCCCCCCCCACGCGGCCGAATGATCAGCCTGGGAGGTGTCAGCAGAGCTTCCTCATTTTCGATCTCGACGCCGTGCCCTCGTCCACCACGGGCTGTGTCCGGCATCAGAAGAAAAAACTCGCCGCGCTTGGGTGCATTCTTGTTTGAGATTTCCATGCGTCGATCCTGTTCCATCCAGAGCCGCTATGAGGCTCAGTGAAGATTACCCCGGGGACGATGTAGCACACCAGCTTCTGATGTATCTGCGAAGCGCCAGCTCACTCTCGCTGATGAGGGATTGCCAAGTGATGGCGGCCGGCACCAAAGCCGCCGCAAGGCTGCGGATGAATTGGAAGTCGTCATCCGAGCTACCGAGCGTGCGCTTGAAGCGCAGCATGTCATCCACGACGTGACCAAAGGTCAGATCAAAGGTGTATATCCAGCTTGAGTGAGGATATCCAGCGAAGAACTCCTGAGGCCCAAAGAATCCCATGGCTCCAATGCGCTCACCGTCGCGGAGGAAGACGTACTGGTACCACGCCGTCCCGCCCGTCCGACAGCGTGTGGGGGAGCGCTCGAGAGAGCGATACATGGAAGTTCTCACTTTGTTCGAGATGCGAGCGCTTTCTCGGTGCATGGTCCGTGGTCATAAGCTCTCTTCCAAAGTGAGACACTGCGGCTAAGCGCGCTGCAGGATCAAGCTCATATTGTGATATCTGGTGACGTACGCGTCGCACTCTGCTTCCCCACATGGATCGCAGGTGGCTGCGCCCCAGCCGGACGCTATTTCATTCTTCACCATTTGGGTTTACGCATTGGAGTGCGCATAGCTTACGTGCGCGGCAGAATGCGACCGCTCGGCGGGGAGATGCAGCTCTACTCATCCACGCACTCGTCCCTCACCATGGCGAGCTGCGCGAGCTTGGTCACGCCGTCTTCGGGCGTGAGCACTTCGTCAAGCGCAATCAACTGGATATCCGCCACAACGAACACGAGGGCCGCTTTCGCATTACACCTGACCGCCCAAGGATGTTGAACTGCACAGATCATGGTAGGAAAAACCTGCAAAGCTCCAGCACACGACCTTGATCACTGACTTGACCGTAGCCAAGGATGACCCTTTGCCCTCCACATTTCGTGGGCAGGAGGTTCTAAGTGAGAATGAAGTCAATAGCAGTAGTCATCGGGATCCTGGCGTCCGCCCAGCTATGCGCGGAAGAACGGCCACTCAGCGTTGACCAGGTTGTGGCGGAGTCGGATGGAATTGGGCACATCATCAGAAGAACCGAATGGACCGACTTCAACGGCGGAATGGTGGAGGTGGATCAGCTGCTGAAGTCAGATGGCTTTGGACGTCACGTCTATCGTTACGATGAGCAGACCGAGGCCACCAAGCTGTACCACCAGGCGTTCTGCGACGCGATGGGCATGTCGCCATCCCCTGGCGAGGGCATCGTTGTCGGTTCTGCTGCGGGCTGGGCCTGCAGCAGCTCGGATGCGGATGCTTTGGATGAGGGTCAAAGTCAACCGAAGGCAGCTGACTGGGCGACCGCGATTGCTCCAAACGGCCGTGTCCCTGTCGGCGCCACCTTTACATCTAATGGCCAGATAAGAGTAGAGAGCTCGGTGGGGGGAGAACGGAGGGCGACAGTTGGCGTGGACAATGGGCGTTGCTCGTACGCATCCGTCACCCACTACGCCAACGCATTCAGGGAGAACACCGCGATTTCTGTGGCTTGTATTGTGCACGCCTCGCGCTTTGTGAACACGTCTATGGACGTGTGCATCCCGAGGGTGTGCGGATCGGACAGGGGTACTCACTTCGCACAGTAGGTCGGCAGGTATAGCTCTACCCAGCCCACCGCAGGGCGGCCCGCCTGTCTGGTGGGCCGCCCCGCAATTACCATCACCAGCATCCAGCCACGCCAGCGCGACCTGCGTACCTCACGCCACACCAAACGGACAGCACCCCCACCCCTGCTGCCGCCGTGCCATTTCCTCCAGATCCCGATCAATGCTCGAAAACCCCGGCGCCTCCTCCAACGGCCCCTCGCCCACCGCCGGCGCATCCAGCGCCACCGACGCCGCTGCGCGCCTCACCGCTTCAAGCCTTCGGCCCACAGCGACCGCCTCTGCATCGCACTGCGTGACCACGTACGCCCGCATCAACTGCCGCAGCACCTGTGCGGCGGGTCGGTGTTGGCGCTCGGCCGCTTCCTGGAAGCTGGCGCGCAAGCCGGCTTCCATCTGTAGCTGCATGAAGACACTCTTGCTCATGAGTTGCTCCCACTGCTGGGTAGTGAAACCGAATGCACAGCCACACCGCACCGGACGTGCAGCGATGTGCTGGCGTTTGCCTGTCATCGTGCGGTGCTGCCGAGCCCCGGCACGCACCGGCGTCATCTGGCCATGGGCCCTGCACGGGCTGGCGGGCCATGGCCGTGCAGCGGCCCACCGCACGACTGGGCGCTGCCGCTCAGCGGGCTTGCCGCTGCAACTTCCTGGGGATCTTTGGGGGCACCACCACCGGCCGCTCCACCACCGTAAGGGTGATGCTGCCGTGCGTGGCCTCAACCTTCAGGCGGGCGCCTACGTCGAAGCCGAGCTTGTCCAGCCAGCGGCCGCGCAGCTTGAGGTAGGGGACAATCTCGGTGGGACCGCGCTCTTCGCGGTCCGGGTACGTCAGCGCGCCTACGCGGTAGCTGCGTGCGGGGCGGGCGTAGGGTTTGCGCTTGGGGCGCGCGTCAACGGGTTCGTCTTCCCACGGCGTCAACATGTTGGACCTCCTGCAGGGCTTGCCCTTGCCGGGATGGCAAGGAAGGTGGGTGCCAGAGGAGTTTCTACGCTCGGTGAACATCATTCGGGATGGTGAAGAGCTTTGGAAATCGTTTGTTCCTCTTGAACGGCAAAGCTCCATCGACTGCACCAGTTGCGGTCGCAGTCTTTGAGACGGCCCAGTGTCAACGTCCCACACGGGCTTCCCTGACCCCTCAGCGCTGCCTCCAGCGATACCCCCTCTTCACCCACGGGACGAAATTGGACATACTGTCCGCTGAATTCCCGGAGCATCCATGAATACGTACGAGCTGATCGACCTTTCCCTCCAGCGCTTTTCAACGAAGGAGGTCGCCCAAGCCCTTGGAGTTGATCCGAAGACCGTCAAACGCTGGCAAGTTCGCGAGACCGAGCCCAAGCCCTACATTGCAGACGCGATCCGCCAGCGCCTGCTGCCCTTCGGCGAGCCGCCGACCGGCGAAGGAAAGTTCCGTTTCATCGACCTATTCGCGGGGATCGGTGGCATCCGCACGGCCTTTGAGAAGCAGGGTGGCCGCTGCGTGTTCACCAGCGAATGGGACCCCTATGCGGTAAAGACTTACAAGGCCAACTTCCATGATGGCCCCGGGCATATCTTTGCCGAGGACATCACCAAGGTCCATGAAGCCGATGTGCCGGACCATGATGTGCTGTTGGCGGGCTTCCCTTGCCAGCCCTTCTCCATTGCAGGCGTTTCCAAGAAGAACGCGCTTGGCCGCCCGCACGGCTTCTCCGACAAGACTCAGGGAACCCTGTTCTTTGACGTGGCCCGCATCATCGCCGAGAAGAAGCCGCGTGCGTTCCTGCTTGAGAACGTGAAGAACCTGATGAGCCACGACAAGGGCCGCACGTTCTCCACCATCATTGATGTGCTGCAGAACGAGCTGGGCTACCAAGTCAAGCACAAGGTCATCAACGGCAAGCACTTCGGCCCGCAGCACCGGGAGCGCATCATCATTGTGGGCTTCCGCGAGCCCAATGATTTCGACATCCATAAGGTCGAGCTGCCCAGCTTCGACGAGGCTCCGAAGATGGGCGCGGTGCTGCACAGCCAGGATGGCACCGAGACTGCTGACTCCCCGTACATCGAGGGTACCAAGGGCAAGGTGCTGGACAAGTACACGCTGTCGGACAAGCTTTGGGARTACCTGCAGAACTACGCCGCGAAGCACCGCGACAAGGGTAATGGCTTCGGCTTCGGGCTGGTTAACAGCGAGAGCACCTGCCGTACGCTTTCGGCCCGTTACTACAAGGATGGCTCGGAGATCCTGATCTCCCAAGGCTTGAAGAAGAATCCCCGCCGACTCACCCCGCGCGAGTGCGCGCGCCTGATGGGGTTCGACGAAAACTTCCGTATTCCGGTTTCGGACACCCGCGCCTACAAGCAGTTTGGCAACTCCGTGGTCGTTCCCGTCATCAGCGAAGTTGCGCGGATCATGGTGCCCTACCTTGTGGAGGACGCGAAGCAGAAGCCGGCCAAAACCGTCAGAAAGAAGGCGAAGGCCTGACATTGGTTGACAGCCTCACTCCCGAGCAGCGATCCGCGCAGATGTCGCGGATCCGAGGCGCGAACACCAAGCTGGAGGTCCTTGTTCGCAAGGGCCTTCATGCGAGAGGCCTGCGCTACCGCTTGGGTGGGGCTGGGCTGCCCGGGCGGCCGGATATTGTTCTACCCAAGTATCGAACAGTCTTGTTTGTCCATGGTTGTTTCTGGCATGGGCATGATTGCCCGCTATACAGGCTGCCCAAGACCCGGCCAGAGTTCTGGCAGGCAAAAATTGACTCAAACAAGTCCCGGGACATCCGGGTTCAGCTCGAGCTTCATGCCAAGGGATGGAACGTCATCGAGTTCTGGGAAWGCGCAGTCCGTGGTCAGGAGCAAACCGCGGTTGACCACGCACTGGATCAACTCGCCCACTCAATTACTCAAGCGTCAATAATCCGTCACCCTACCTGACGGCAGTCGAATGCGACTCGGCAGCGTTGCCCCTGCGACGAACGGATACATTGCCCAGCTCAAGCGCGGCTGCTTTAATTGCATCTGCACGTGATCTTCACAGGGGCAATGGAATGACAGGYTGGAAGTTTCTACCAAACCCGGGACTCGAGGAAGAAGGGCTGGGTCACGCAGGCATTGAGACATTTAAAGGGTCTCCATTCCCGGGCGTAGCGCGGGAATGCTCCCAGAACAGTCTGGATGCCGCGGCTAAAGCACAGGACCAAGACTCCAATACGGTTCACCTGGTGTTTCGACTGTTGGATGTCCCCACGGGCGACATTCCGGGATTGAAGGATCTCGCATCCTCCGTCCGAGCCTGCCTCTCTCAGGCAAAGAGCAAGAGGCGTAAGAAAGAGATTGAGTTCTTCACGCGGGCAGCTGCTCTCACTGACCAGCAGACAATGCCAGTTCTTCTGGTTGAAGACTACGGAACAACCGGGCTGCTTGGACCCGCGATTGAGGGCAGCCCATTCCACGCCCTCGTCAAATCCTCTGGTGTCAGTCAGAAGAACGTCGCGGATGCAGGCGGATCCTTTGGCATCGGCAAGAACGCGGCCTTTGCGATCTCCAATCTCAGAACCGTGTTCTACTCCACGCGTTACACGGATTCTGAAGGCAACGAATGTCACCTTGCGCAGGGCAAGAGCATTCTGATCTCCCACGAAGATGGTCAGCCGCTGAGAGCAACCGGTTATTGGGCCCCCCCCCCGTATCAGCCGGTCGATGAGGTTGCAAAGCTTCCCCAATGGCTCCGCCGAACCGAAACAGGAACCACTGTCGCGAGCATCGGGTTTGCACAGACAGATGGTTGGCAATGGCTGATCGCGGAGTCGCTGATCAGGAACTTTTTCTCCGCAATCCGGGACGGCGCTATCCGCTTCAGCGTCATCTCACCACTCGAGCAGAACATCGAGATCGACGCTACAACGGTTTTCGATCTCTTCAAGAATCCTCTCATCCACGCCGCAGCGGAGAGCACAGGAACTTCGGACGACCTGGCATTCAGTGCAGCGATGCTCGACGCACTCTGCTCGGATGCTTCTTCGGTAGACAAGTACGAAGCCCCCGATTCCGGGAATTTCACGCTGACTCTGCTTCAGCACGAAGGGCTTCCACGGCGGGTCGGAATTCTACGAAACGGGATGTACATTGCTGACAACCTCAGTCACTTTGGGCACCCACTTCGTCGTTTCTCGCTGTCGAGAGACTTTGTCGCGGTCCTTCAGCCGGACGATCGCGATACGAGCGCCCGTGTTCGCGACATGGAGAATCCGCGCCACGACGAGATCTCCGCCGACCGCATTGATGACGAAAGGCTTCGCAAGAAGCTCAAGGCCGCGTTCAAGAAGGTCGGGAACTGGATACGCCAGTTCATCAAGGACTCGACGACAGCGGCTGCCGAGTCAGACGTGCTTCTTGACGAGATGAATCAGTTCTTCGCCAGCACGGGTGGAGAGCGGCCGATTGCCGATCCCAATACCATGGACGAGAACCCGGAACGCCCCACTGTGACGAAGAAACTCACGAGACAGCCACCGGCGATAGGTCAGGGCGACAGTGGAGAATCCGGGTCCTCTGGAGGCCAGAAGCCTGGCTCCAAGGGATCGGGTGCCACCACCGGTGACCGGAAGGGTCCTGGTCGAGGCACGACTGGCGGTCGCGGCGGTCGCAGTATTGCGTACACCAACCTTCGAAATTCAGTTTCCGATGGAGGCACCACTCGGCTACTCTCATTCACGCCAGAGGCCTCGGCAGAAGTAGTTCTAGAGCTATCTGCAATTGGAGTAGTTTCAGATGAAGCGCTGACGATCATCGGATTGGATGACGCTCCCTCCTCCCACTCACCAAGGATCAGTGCGGTGGCAGGTACACGGATGTCCATCAAGATCAAGCTCTCGCGACCCTATCTCGGTCCGATCTCGGTCGTTCTCAGCCCCATCAAGGGAGAACAAGATGCGCATTAAGGACAGCGCACGTTTTCCCCACCCCGTGCTTTCCAATCAGACGCTGGACTACGGAGTCCTTTCGCTTACAGCTGAGCTGGAAATCGAAGAGCATCCCGATACGGGAAGCCTCTTCATTACCGGCAAGCTTGGTATCGAGGACTCTAATGTTCTTGAGCTGGTACAGTGCGGCGAAGCCAGCGCAGGAATTATGTTGACCTGTCGTGACACCTACTACGATGACCTCCACATTACGGGGCTGGACCAGTTCCGACTTGATCTCTCCGACGGGAAGCTGCGTGGGCGAACCAACATCCGCGGCGTCGTCGTCRCTGTAGCAGACAAACTTGCGCTCACGTCACCGTCCATCAATGATGAGTTCCCGGTGGACTCCCGCTGCGCCAATGCTGGCGACGTTATCGCCGTCACGGAGGAGTTCCCTTATGAGGTTGGTTTGGAGAAGCTTGCTCCCCTGGAGTCCATCTTCCACCTCAAGCTCATGGCCGACGTTCCAGAAGKCGAGTTCCGCATCAACCTTGACAGCGAGTCCATCGATATTCTAGCGAGCTCCGAGCTCCACGGCGTGTTGTCCATCGTTCGTGACAACCGAGCAAGGGATGTACTGCTGTCTGCGCTATACCTGCCCACCCTCATGTACGTTCTTGACGCGATGAGGGAAGTTGGTCAGCACGAGGGGCGACGATGGCATACAGTCATGAGCGCTCGTTGCACTGCTGATGGAATCGACATCGTGACCTGCGACCTTGCTCAGGCGGCCCAGCACCTGCTGGATCGACCTCTGCAAGCCCTAGGCAAGGTCCTTGAAGGAGTGAACGCGTGAAGAAGCTGCTATACGTCGGCGAGCAGGTCGCCATCGACCTTCGCGGCTCAGTTGCTGACAACCTGGACCGCTACCGGAGCGGTGACTTTCTCGACATGGAGTCAGCGGGAAACTGGCGGATTCCTCTCTCCGTGAGTGCGGATCTGTCCGAGTTGTCCACGCTAAGCACCGACGGTTCCCCTGCCAGCGAGATCGAGAACTCACTGATCGTTGGTCACGCACTTGGCCATCTATCTCCAAGCGTCGCGCGTGAGAACCGACTGTGGGTCCGGATGAGTCATGTCGAAGGCTTGACCTACTCACGCGCGAGATGGATCTCTGACAGCTCGACGGATGAGAAGTCCACAGCCGATATCATCAAGCACTTCTTTGCTCCGACGCTTACAGCCTGCCGGGATGACCACGCAATTTCACGCCTTTGGTGGAACTACCACATTGCGCGCCACATCGACGCAGCGAACGTCGGATCCGTTCTTGGACGAATACTCCACAGGGCCGACATCCGTCTCAGCTTCTTGGAGCGTTCGGCGATGGCCTCCAGACCGACATTCTCGCGTGGTGTAGTAAGGCTACTCTCGAACGAGAAAGACCTTCTCGACGGCGAGAAGCTCTTCCGCGAGTTCATGAAGCAGATGAACCTCGATGGCGCGGGGCTGGCCTTTGAGGTCATGTCCGATGTCAGGATCGATGCATTGATGCGACAGTGCCTGGACAAGGCGCGATCCATCATCAACTCGTGATTATGGACGGAAGATGAGAGCAAAACGCACTTCATTCTACTGCCGAGTAGGACTTTGACATGAACTCCAAGGTGGATGACCGGGACCAGTGGCTCTACAACCTCGAGCTCAGCACAGCTGTGAGCATGCTTGTGGCAAACGGAGCTACCGAGATCCTCTACAAGCAACTTCCACAGAACGCCAACTCAAAGAACCAGGTGTACTTGGCACCCGATCTATCGGACTTGAGCCGGATTCCTTCTGGCGCTGTCGTTGCACACTCTTCTTATTCAATCAAGGCTGGCAACACCGAGCCGGTCTTCCATGCCCCATTGGAGATGTACTGGATCACCAGCACAGGACAACCATCAAAGGCTCCAGAGGCCAAGCTGATCTTCTATCCGCAGTACCCCGAAGTCCGAATGTCGGGTTTCCTGAAGGGCGCGCGCTACGCGCCTTCAACATTCTTCGACAAGGACAAGCTCGGAACGGTACCCGACCGGATCCTCTTGATCGGACTGACGAGCCGGCGCACGATTGTAGCTATCGCTGTCCCGCCAGAGAGCCCGGCTGCAAGGCAGATCAATGCAGATCAACCTCACGAAGCTTACGGGGCATTGCGCGAGCTGCCGATTGAGCCTCACAACTCGGATTCAGACGACTACCTCGCTCTGTTGGGGGCACTTGCAAGGATTCACCGCTCGGGGTGGAACGACTCGATTCGTTTGGACAGACGCGGCGTTGTCGTCCCTTGCAGGGCAACCAACTGCAACGGCAATACGCTTGAGGCACTGCTCGGGATCCGCTCAAATGGGTTTGCATTACCTGACTTTCACGGCTGGGAGATCAAGGCTCGAGGCGTAACGAACTCTGAGAAGCCAGGAAGTAGCGTTGTTACGCTGTTCACACCCGAACCGGATGGAGGAACGTACGTTTCGGATGGAATTGAGGCATTCCTGACTGCATATGGTCACGCCGCACGGACAATATCTGGTCGAACCAACTTCGGCGGCGTATACAAAGTCGGGGCCGAGATCAAATCGAACAAGAAGCTCCGGATAGACCTTCACGGATATGATCGGCAAAGCCAGAAGTACCGTCCGGACGGCGCAGTGGTGATGATCGATCACGCGGGTGATGTAGCGATGTCATGGTCATTCGCAAAATTGCTAGATCACTGGAAGTCAAAGCACGCCAAGGCCGCGTTTGTTCCCGCACAGATAATGCGCGGGGATGCCCCGAAGTACAGATTTGGAAGTCGCGTCCTCCTGGGAACAGGGGCTGAGTTTGGCCGCCTCCTCGCCTCGTTGGCAAATGCCAGCGTCTACTACGACCCTGGCATCAAACTTGAACAGCCTTCTGAAGGAAGAGCAATCTCGAAGAAGAGGAGCCAGTTTCGAGTTAAAAGCTCAGATCTGGAGGGTCTCTATGAACGCWTCACCGAGATAGATGTGATCGCGGAGCTATCTCATCTAGATCAGAGATTTGTACAACAAGCGTGACACACAGTAGATCAATCACACTAGTAGACATTCCCTCTTTTATTGTCCGCTCAGCGACGCATGAGCGAGTTCCCTGAGGGCTCTCGATATTCCTGATCAACGGTAGTAGCGAGATCGCTTCGCGAGCCTCGCCGCGCGTCGATGCAGGGCAAGGGGCAGACAGAGCCGCATGGCCAACAGCCCTCTCGATTGCCCTCCGACATTCAAGCTAAAGGCGATCCGAGCGATGGATTTGTTCGCTTCTCACCCATAGCATCTAGCCACCGACTGTATGTACATGATGAGAGGAGCTCCTAGTCATGGAGGAACTTGAACTCGACGCAAGCCGCTTCTGGAGAGACTTTGATAGCGCCTGCCGCGGCTCATATCACGACGGCACGGAACAGCAGTACGAACGACTCACGCTATTGGCACTCTATGCATGGGTAATCCAGCGTGATGATCTCGCAGAGCAAGAGACTGATCGCTTGCCTCCTGGAAGAAGCACTACAGCGTGGTGGGGAGCTCTGATGAACCACGTTCGAGCGAAGCTCGATCTCGCCCAGGCTCTACCATTCGATGGGGAGGGCGCACCTAAGGATCTGATCATCCACGCACTGCGATTTCTTTCCGGTGCGAGAGCTCTCTCTCGCCGCACACTCGCTTACTTCTTTGATTATCGCTTCCTTAGACTTGCTGAAAACGAAAGCGGGAGGCACCGCTTTCTGTCCCACTTTTCCGCATCCCTTGCAAACTCCACTAGTCGATCTAAGGATACTCTTGTCGATGTTTTCTGCGAGTCAGGAGATCTATTCGCGACTGGGGGCAACGAACGCTGGCGGAAGGTGCTCTCAAGCATCGCGCCTGCCATCGTCTTCCAAGTCGGCTCGTTCGATCTCGAGGTGCGCATGCGTCTCTCACTTCACGGTAAGCATTCCACACGCCTCAGAATGCTGAGGCCCGGGGATAGATCCGGTCGTGCATCATTCTTCAGAGTAGATCCACCAGCCCGTCGACCCTTATCGTCTCTTCTGAGGGGAAGCATATTTGAGGGCACGTCGAGCGCCCTGCAGATGCTTCGGTCTCTCCAGTGGGATTTTGGTGCACGAAATATGCTCGTAGTTGCCTCGGGGACCGAGCGTACAACCAACCGTCATGCAATTATGGGTATCCGCAGAGACTTGCTGGAAGAAGGAAGGCTTGTCGCGGTCATTGACTTCCCTAGAGCCCCGGGAGATCGCGTGGGCAAAAGCGCGTGGCTTATCCGCGAAAACCTAGCCATGGACCGCAGAGGCGTGCTGATGATAAACGCCAGCGCTATGGAGGTACCGTCAGGTCGCCAAGAGTACGGATCGCTCGCTGAATTTGCCGGTCGCATTGTGAACTTGTTTCTAGGTGAGAGCGTATCCTCCCGATGGGCAACTTCAAGTCATGAGGACTCCGCGGCACACTATCGACACCTATTTGATCGGGAGTTCGCGGGCGGATATCGGAACGTCAAGGGCCTTTGCCGCGTGGTCTCTCAAAGGGAGATCGAGGCGAAGGGAAATGTGCTTCTGGCGCAGCAGTATGTGCTTCGGGCCGCGGAAGATGCCTCACTTTCAGGCATCGACGGAACTCCACTGTTAGATCTCCTGCACCCCTCCGTCACTGGCGGTCGCACAATTTACCTCATTGGTAACAACGGAGAGGGAAAGAGCTTGCTCTTAAGGGAGATTGCACACACTTCCAGCAGCCACGAACGTAAGACTATCGGCATTTCCTGCAGCACTTCAGACCGATTTCCCTTAAAGAAGGACCTCTCCCCAKGATTTGAGAGTTTCATCTATGAGGGTGCACGCACCTCAGAGCAGACGGCAAACCTGAAGAGATTCGCGACTGACGTCTGTCGTAAATTCATCCAGATTCATCGTTGCCCTACGCGCCTTGGTGTTTTCAACGACGTGCTCGGCCTCATAGATTTCAATGCCCGCCGCTACTTGATGCCGCTGAAGTCTTCAGGGAGTGGCATGAACGCGCATAGAGACCGGATCTTTGAGCGCACGATCGAGGTAGGAGGTGATGCCTCTCTCAATCAGGAGCTAACCGAGAACATCAATGTAGCAGGCATGCAGATTGCCCTCATGCGTTCAGAGTCAAACGGTGTCATCACACCGTTCCATGATCTCAGTTCTGGCGAACAGCAGATTGTGAGCTTGGTTGTTAAGATCATAGCGCATGCAGATCAGCAATGTTTGATCCTTGTGGACGAGCCCGAGATTAGTCTCCACGTGGGCTGGCAGAGAGTTCTACCGAGAGTACTCTCCGTGATCAGCCACGCATTCTCATGCAGCATACTAGTCGCCACACATTCGCCCTTACTGATCTCGAGCGTCTCTGACGGTCAGAGCTTTTGCTTTTCCGCGAGTAAGCAGCGCCTTACTCCCATTAAACCTTCCGATCGAAGGTCCGTCGAGAGCGTCCTCTTCAACGGCTTTCATACTCATACAGCCAACAACCGTATGGTCCATGAGCGCTGCGCTGTGATCGTTGCTGACGCTATTGGGATCATGAATAGACAGACTCCGCATAAGGAGGAACTGCGTCCACTTTTGAGCGAGCTTGGTGAGATGCGCCGGCGGGTTCGCGAGGCGTCTGATCAGCTTGATGAGGCAGGAATTGAGCGAAGTCTCATGGTTATCCGGACTGCTCGCCAAGCATTACAGGAGCTGACGAGCGCCGTACCCGATGCTACCGAAGAGGAGGGTGCACGTTGAGGACACTACCTGGCAGCCGCGTCAAGATCGACGAGGAAGCGGCATACTTAGCAGTGTGCCACGATGTCGTAAGGAACAGGACTGACGTACAGGAGATTCTCGAACGCGAGAAATTCTTTGACGCCGCGGCGCGCCATAGCGCCGCCAATGAATGGTCGAATCTACGAGGCACCACATGGACGGGAACCCACGCGAACATCACAGGCATATCAATTATGTCTGCGCTGAGAGCTCACTTGTCTGGACTTCAGAGAGACAACTGCTGTTATTGCGGCCAGTCCATGCCACGTGGCGGCCACGCTAGGCAGCTGGAGCACGTCCTTCCGGCATCAGTGTACGGCCGTTTCTCTTTTCACTTCTGGAACATCTCGGTTGCGTGCGAGCGATGCAACCGCATCAAGGGAGATGGGTGCTATCAGCCTATTCCGCCATGCGCACTGGACTATCCCGAACACGATGAGTTCGTGGACTACTTCCATCCGCGCTTTCATTCGCTAGCTGATCACATCAAGCTCGGTCTGACTGGAACCATTGAGTACAGATACATCTACTTTGTTGGTCTATCCAAGCAAGGAAGGCAGCTGGTTGATGATGTGCTCCGAGAGGTAGCGCTGGAGGTTGCCCAAGAATCAAACGACCCAGTAGTCAAGGCTGCAGCAGCAAAAATTCGGGCTGGCGTGAGTTCTCAAGGCGCTGAAGCTCAGGCTGCGATTCTTCAGTTCGAGGAGGCGCTTCGTATAGCTATAGGGGCAGGAGACGCCTGAAGCTAGGTAGCAAAAAACCCTTAACCCCTCGGACCTTCGCGACGCCGGCGCCGGCGCCCACACAGGCGCTCGCACGAGACCTACTCGTAAGAGAAGTTTCTCCGGCCGAATTGTTGCGGGAGCAAAAAATTCCGGATAGCGAGGCAGAGTCACGACCATACACCATGGAGATATACTAGATGAGTGCTAAAGAGCTTGTAGACCGAGCTAAACAGGATGCCCTCGATAACTTCGCACATGCGATCTTCCCAATCTACCGATTCGATGCAGGCAGAGACCCAGTACATATTGGAACCTGCTTTGGCATTGAGCATTGCAAGAGACAGTTCCTGATCACTGCGGCGCATGTCATTGATCATCAATCTGTTGGGCAGCTTGCACTTGGAACCACTTCGGACAATTCTTTCGTGTCCATTGTGGGCGAATGGCACGTTTCCACGCCAGACGTAGCTGGCCGTGCCGAGGATCCGATCGATCTCGCGTGGCACCAGCTAACCGACGATGAAATAGCGAGGGTCCCGGTTGTAGAAAGCAGCATGATCGAGCAGAACACTGCTACGACGTCACGTGGTCGCGCACTGACAATGATCGGATTCCCGAGGTCCAAGAACAAGAAAGTATCCCCCAAGAGTTCTAATGAGAAGAGGCTTAGCCCGCGGAGGGCGCAGTACACCGATATGGAGATACTTCCCATAGAGCAGTTTGCGAAGCGTGGAATGTCAACCGCCACTCACGTAGCAATGAATCGCGATGCGAGGGCGATCGGGAGCGACGGTGCTGAAGAGAACACCATTGGTCACATTGGCCTTAGCGGAGGACCATTGATCTTTGCTGGCCTCAGTGAAGATTCTCCTCCACTGCAGCCTCAGAAGGTGGTTGGCGTGGTAATTGAGCATGGTGATGGGAGGGGGTCCGTTATTGCGCTGAGGATGTCGGTCGTGCTTCGGCTAATCGAAGATGTGATACTGCGATCGAAAACGCCAACTAACTGACGAATCCTCGTCCAAACCCTGGGCGGCGGCCTTCAGCGGCTTCTCAACTGACTCTTTTGCAAGCCGCACCGGTCGCCTTCAAGCCACCGGCGCCTCTAATAGAGACACTTGGCCAGCGGCTCTGTCGATCATTGTTTCACTACACACGGTCCTTGGCCAGCTTCTGCGGCTTTGACACACCCAAATAATCATCCCAGCATGCCAAGTCTGCACTTGGCGAATGCAACCCGATTATCACAATAACCACGTCATGGTGAGCGTCCATGACGACAAATCGCAATCTTCTGCCATATCCCTTGGAGTATGGCATCGACCAATAGCCACGCATTGTTCTGAATAGCCGCTCCGCCAGGGGGCCTGCCGCCACTGGGACGACCACAGGTTGATTCTTTTCCGGATGGATCTTCGCGCCAGAAGGAAAGTATGTTCGATGACGAAGAGGGTTGCGCCTTAGCTCTGCATAGTCGACTGAGTCGTCGAATGACTTGGCGTCGAAGGTCCAGGCGACCGGTCGCGTCCTTGTCAGCGGAATGTATAGAGTGTTGACTGACACGCCAAACGAGCTCGATTCGCTGGCGCAGGTCATCCGCAGTGAAGCGGAGCTCCTCATTCCAATGGGGTGCCACGGCATCCCATTGCGGCTCTTTTACCATTGCGCCCTCGCTCACCTAAACCTCCCTAGTTACGTTTGACTCTTTCACTTCGGGTGGGATTCTTGCGAACTGCGTGGACATTCGTGGGTCCAGCGCCACAACTGCACCCGGCCCGCCTGCTCGGCCGAACTCAGAACTGCCTTCTCTCCATGCATCCAAAACCGTTCGTCGATCAGCCCTTCGCTTCTTGTTCTGATGATATACCTCAGAAACCAAGACAAGAGGCCGGCACTGACGCATAACGCCCTGGATTTGAACTCGATACACCAGTATTTAAATGGAGCTTTCGCGTATCGCGAAAGGTGCAAATAGGAACGCGTGACTATTCGAGCAACGCTGAAATGCCGTCCCGAAGGGAAGCGAAGTTCTCTGATAAGTTGCCGACGACGACCTCGCAGACCTTCTGCAGGCAAAGTGATTTGTCCAGCCCGACATGCTTCGAAAGCTCCGCGAACTCGTTATGTTTGCCTGCTTGGAGCGAGTATTCGAGTACATCGAACACATCATCAGCATCCAACCCCAGCGCGGCCGCAGTCTGTCCAGGATGTGTCTTGCACTGCTCGATCAACCAGGCTTCCGGCCACGTAGCTCCCGGCAAATAAAGTGCGGAGGCTCTAAACCACGCACCGAACTCTTCCGAGACCGTTTCGGCCATCTTTTTCGCATGACTCAAATTCCGATTCTCGAGCACTCTCTGATCACCATCAAATACCGAGATGGTGGGGCGATCCTCTTTCCGGACGTAAGCTGCCGCAAGCTGCCTTGAAAGTGCACTGGCGGATCCGACCACTTTGATCTGAATACGCGTTCGCACGTCTGCCGCAAGACACTCCTGCAAAATGGCACGCGCCACATCGTCCTCCACAAGCACGGTCGCTTCATATTTCAGTACCGCCCCCATACGCGAGAAAGCGAACTCCGGCGAAACACCACTTGTAATTCGAGTCTTCCCTTGGACCGACTCTACAAAAAATCTTGCATCATCTGGAAGGGACTCAAATATCTCACGAGAATGAGTGGTACAGATGATCTGCGTGTTGGTCTTCTTGCACACCTCTTTCAGCTTCTTCATAAACATCCGCTGTGCTCTGGAATGAAGTCCGAGCTCGACCTCATCGAGCACCAGCAAAGCGCCATCGCCTGCGGAGTATATGTTAGAGAAAATTTCGAAAAGCGCGTTCTCGCCAGCACCCATATTGAAGCCCGAGTAGATCACATCTCCGCATCGAACTAGCGGAAGACTGTACTTAGAATGCTCAGTGTATCGGAACTCGTCGTACTTTTTCCCCAGAATTGCTCCTACGGCTGACATTACGTCGTCCTCCCAACCTTTGGTTGGAACATCCTTGAAGGAGCGCGAATAGGACTTGGACTGGCTCCGCTCAGAATGTGGGACGATTCTTTCGATCCCCAAGAACACTACATTTCTAGGGACACGACCCGCGTAGTCGTTCCACTTTCCACCCTTCTGCTTCCAACGAGCCTGAGTGGCTATGCCTATGCCAGTGGGCACCTCTTCCGCCGGGGTCCAGTTGTTGTAGGCAATTTTGTAGTCAATTTCGATTCCTTGTGGCGCTACCTCTTTTGAGTGTTGGATAAAAAAATCTGAAAATGTGTAGTAGGTGTTTTTTCTCCGCGGTAGCTTGAACCCCTTTGGCTTGTTATGAAACGCGCAGCATGCCATAGCAAGAATGGTTGACTTTCCTGCACCATTTACGCCAGCGAAGGCGACAATTGGGTACTCGAACTTAATATCAAGAGAGTTGATTCCTCTGAGAGAACCGCGTCGCAGAGTGATTGACCTCAGCAGCGCTTTGGACATGTCGTTACCAAACCAAGCTCGAAGATCCTTGTCCAACTGACTGTCCCTGTACTTCATTCTGCCCCCCGTGAGCTGGGATTTTGGTCTGATTAATAGCGCTACGCGTGTTGAGGAAAATTATTCAATCGCTGTGGACCCCAGTTTTCCAATTGGCCGCTCTTATTACTTAGCACTTTCCGGATTCTACAAAAAAAAGAGGCGGCCCGTTAGGCCGCCTCAGTTACTTCAATCTCGGGAGAGCATCAAACCCCGACAGGATTAGCCTTCTCAGGATCAATCTTGTACTGCTTGATCGCCCGCGCCACATCCTTACCCGTCATCTTCCCTTCCTTGGCCAGCGCCGCAATCGCGGCATGCGCGATGTAGTACCGGTCAACCTCGAAGAAGCGACGCAGGTTCGCACGCGTATCCGAGCGGCCGAAGCCATCGGTGCCCAGCACGGTGAAGCCCATCGGCACGAACGCACGGATCTGGTCCGCATACGCACGCACATAGTCGGTGGCGGCAATCGCCGGGCCCTGGCGGCCTTCCAGCAGCTCGGTCACGTAGGCCTTGCGCTGCTCGCCTTCCGGGTGGAAGCGGTTGTAACGCTCTGCATCGAAACCATCGCGACGCAGTTCGTTGAAGCTCGGGCAGCTCCAGATGTCGGCGGTGACGCCGAAATCCTTCTCCAGCAGCTCGGCCGCGGCAATGGCTTCGCGCAGGATGGTGCCCGAACCCAGCAGCTGCACGCGCAGCTCGTTCTTCTTCGGCTTGCCGGCGTCGGTGAGCAGGTACATGCCCTTGACGATGCCTTCGGCCGCACCTTCCGGCATTTCCGGGTGGGTATAGTTTTCGTTCATCAGGGTGATGTAGTAGTACTCATCAATCTGATCTTCCATCATGGCCTTGGTGCCGTGCTGCAGGATGACCGTCACTTCGAAGCCGAAGGTGGGGTCATAGCTACGCACGTTGGGAATGCCACCGGCGGCCAGGTGGCTGTGGCCATCTTCGTGCTGCAGGCCTTCACCGTTCAGCGTGGTGCGGCCGGCGGTGCCGCCGAGCAGGAAGCCACGGGTACGCATGTCCGCTGCCTGCCAGGCGATATCGCCCACGCGCTGGAAGCCGAACATGGAGTAGTAGATGTAGAACGGCAGCATCGGCACGTTGCTGACCGAGTAGCTGGTACCGGCGGCCATCCACGAGGCGATGGCGCCCGGCTCGCTGATGCCCTGCTGCAGCACCTGGCCGCTCTGGTCTTCGCGGTAGAACATGAGCTGGTCGGCGTCGACCGGCTTGTACTTCTGGCCGAAGGGCGCGTAGATGCCGATCTGGCGGAACAGGCCTTCCATGCCGAAGGTACGGGCTTCGTCGGCCACGATCGGCACGATGTGCGGGCCCAGTTCCTTGTCGCGCAGGGTGATGTTGAGGCTCTGCACGAAGGCCATGGTGGTGGAGTAGCTGCGCTCGCCGCTGCTCTTGAGCAGGCGCTCGTAGCTTTCCAGCTTGGGTGCGTTGAAGCTCTTGGTGGCCTTGCGACGGCGCTGCGGCAGGTAACCACCCAGGGCGGCGCGGCGTTCCTGCAGGTACTTCACTTCCGGCGAATCCGGGCCCGGGTGGTAGAACGGCACCTGGCCGTCGGCCAGCTGGGCGTCGGTCACCGGGATGTTGAAGCGGTCGCGGAAGTGGCGGACGGCGTCGTCGTCCAGCTTCTTGGTCTGGTGGGTCGGGTTCAGTGCTTCGCCCGCGCTGCCCATGCCGTAGCCCTTGACCGTCTTGGCCAGGATCACAGTGGGCATGCCCTTGGTGTTCACGGCTTCGTGGTAGGCGGCATACACCTTGTGCGGGTCGTGGCCACCACGGTTGAGGCGCCAGATGTCGTCGTCGGACAGGCCGGCGACCATGGCTGCGGTTTCCGGGTACTTGCCGAAGAAATGCTCGCGCGTGTACGCGCCGCCGAAGGCCTTGCAGTTCTGGTACTCGCCGTCGACGGTTTCCATCATCAGCTTGCGCAGGACGCCGTTGGTGTCCTTGGCCAGCAGGGCATCCCAGTAACCGCCCCACAGCAGCTTGATGACATTCCAGCCGCCGCCACGGAACACGCCTTCCAGTTCCTGGATGATCTTGCCGTTGCCGCGCACCGGGCCATCGAGGCGCTGCAGGTTGCAGTTGACCACGAAGATCAGGTTGTCCAGTCCTTCACGGCCGGCCAGGGCGATGGCGCCGAGGGTTTCCGGCTCGTCGCTCTCGCCGTCGCCGATGAAGCACCACACCTTGCGGTCGGACTTTTCGATCAGGCCACGGTTTTCCAGGTAACGCAGGAACTGCGCCTGGTAGATGGCGGCGAGCGGGCCCAGGCCCATGGACACGGTGGGGGTCTGCCAGTAATCGGGCATCAGCCACGGGTGCGGGTAGCTGGACAGGCCGCCACCGTCGACTTCCATGCGGAACTTGTCCAGCTGCTGCTCGTCGATGCGGCCTTCCAAGAAGGAGCGCGCATAGATGCCCGGGGCGCTGTGGCCCTGGATGAAGAGCAGGTCGCCGGGATGGTTGTCGCTGGGGGCGCGCCAGAAGTGGTTGAAGCCCACGTCATACAGCGTGGCGCCGGAGGCGAAGGAGGCGATGTGGCCGCCCAGGTCGCCGGGCTTGCGGTTGGCGCGCACGACGGTGGCCATCGCGTTCCAGCGGATGATGGAACGAATGCGCCATTCCAGTTCGGCGTTGCCCGGGCTCTTGGCCTCCAGGGTCGGCGCGATGGTGTTCACGTACTCGGTGGTGGGAGAGAACGGCAGGTACGCGCCCGAACGACGGGTCAGCTCCACCATGCCTTCCAACAGTTGATGCGCGCGCTCAGGGCCCTCGACATCAATTACGGCCTTCAGCGACTCGATCCATTCCTGGGTTTCCACAGGATTCGGGTCGTTGTTCAGCACCTCGTTCAACCAGTTCATTTGCGCTCCCATGACCGCACGCACGCGCGCGACTGTTTTAGATTTCTAGCCGCAAAGTGTAGCGCACCAAGGGGTTTGCTTACTTCGCTACGGGTGCGTATGGAGGGGGATGGGGCTGTCTTTGGGACAGTGGGGGGACAGGTTGGGGGTGTGGGGGCGTGGTTCCACGCGGGGTTTTGGCTGGGTTTGTGCGATGGGTGGGGTGTTGAAGGGGGACGGTGCGGGCGTGTGGGGCGTTTGTGGGGTGGGGGTTGGCGTGGTGGGGTTGGTGTGGAACATGGTGGTTGTGGGGGAGTGTGGTGGGGACTGTTCCATGCCGGGTACGCAGCGTCGCGGTGGCGGAGGTGGGTTGGCCTTCGGAAGGGCCGCGCTGCGCGCGGCCAGCCGGGCATGGCCCGGCTCTACCAGGTGGGTCGCGTGGTCGTGGGTTGGTCGCGTGGTCGTGGGAGGGTCGCGTGATCGTGGGTGGGTCGCGTGGTCGTGGGAGGGTCGCGTGATCGTGGGTGGGTCGCGTGGTCGTGGGTTGGTCGCGTGGTCGTGGGTKGGTCGCGTGRTCGTGGGTGG